>CAZPCX010000001.1:0-32424 GCA_964585265.1 uncultured Muribaculaceae bacterium
TTCTCCAAATATTGCATGTAATAATTTTTCTTCAGAAGTTAATTCAACCATCCCTTTTGGAGTTACTTTACCAACTAATATGTCTCCTTCTTTTACTTCTGTACCAATTCTTACTATTCCGCTATCATTTAAATTCTTTCTAGCATTTTCACTAACATTTGGAATATCCCTAGTTATTTCCTCAGGACCAAGCTTAGTGTCTCTGCATTGAATTTCATAATTTTCTATCTTCAACGATGTATATACATCATCTTTAACTAATCTTTCGTTTAATATAACAGCATCTTCATAGTTATATCCTTCAAATGTCATTATAGCTACAACTACATTCTTTCCTAATGCTAATTCGCCTTTATCTGTACTTGGACCATCTGCTATTACCATACCTCTTGTTACAAGATCACCTTTTCTAACTATTGGTTTTTGGTGATAACATGTAGCAATATTTGATCTTTCATAATTTAATAAATGATAAATATCTTTTCCTAGAGCATTCTTTACTACTATTTTTCTAGAATCAGAATATTCAACTACACCATCTGCTTTAGCAACTATAACTGCTCCACTATCTTTTGCAGCTATATGTTCTACTCCAGTTGCTACTATTGGCGCTTCTGTTGTTAACAATGGTAGTGACTGACGTTGCATGTTTGCACCCATCAATGCTCTTGTAGCATCATCGTGTTCTAAGAATGGTATACAACTTGCTGTAATTGATACTATTTGTTGTGGTGAAACATCAATATAATTAACTGTATCTTTATTAACAATAATAGTTTCGCCTTTATAACGAGCTGTAACAGTCTTATCTGTTATTTTCTTGTCCTTGTCTATATTAATTGTTGCTTGAGAAATTACATAATCATTTTCTTCATCTGCAGTTAAATAATCAACATCCTCAAGTAATTGTCCATCTTTAACTCTTAAATATGGAGTCATTATAAATCCATAGTCATTAACTTTTGCATAACTTGCTAAAGATGTTATTAATCCGATGTTTTGACCTTCTGGAGATTCAATAGGACATATTCTTCCATAATGTGAAACATTTACATCTCTAACTTCCATTCCAGCTCTATCTCTAGATAATCCTCCAGGTCCTAAAGCTGATAAACGTCTTTTATTAGTAAGTTCTGCAATCGGATTAATTTGATCCATAAATTGTGATAATTGAGAAGAACCAAACAATTCTTTAATTATTGCTGTTAATGGTCTAATATTAATTAATGCTTTTGGATTTACTGTTGCTAAATCAACCGTACTCATCTTATCTCTTATTATTCTTTCCATTCTAGCAATACCAATTCTAAATTGGTTTTGTAATAATTCTCCAACTTGTCTAACACGTCTGTTTGCTAAATGATCTATTTCATCTAAGTTACCAATTCCATGTAATAAATTTAAGTAGTATGAAACTGAAGCATATATATCAGAAATAGTTAATCTCTTTGCACTTATGCTTTGATCATTACCAATTATTTTTATAATTTCATTATCATTTGTCTTATCGTATACTTTAATAATTTGTACATTATCAAAAGTATCTAATTCATCATTGATTAGAACTCTCTTTAATCCATATCCATCTTTAATATGTGGTCTAATTTTTTCAAGTATTTCTTTAGTGATTACTGTGCCTTTTTCAATTATTGTTTTGTTTTTAACTTTTATTGACTCTGCTATCTTACAATCTAAAAGTCTATCACAAACATCTAACTTTTTATTGAATTTATAGCGTCCTACTTTTGCAAGATCATATCTAAATTCATCAAAAAATCTTGTAATTAATTGATTTTTTGCACTATCTAATGTTGCAGGCTCACCTGGTCTTAATTTTTCATATATTTCTATTAATGCTTCATCTGTATTCTTAGTGGAATCTTTTGCCATTGTATTAACAATATAACGCTCTTCTCCAAACAATTCAATAATATCTTCATCTGAAGATAAACCAAATGCTCTTAATAAAGTGGTTATTGGAACTTTTCTAGTCCTATCTATTCTTACATATATAACGTCTTTAGCATCAATTTCATATTCAAGCCAAGTTCCTCTAGTAGGTATTACTTGTGACATGAATACTTCTCTACCATTTTTATCTGTTTCTTTTGTAAAATAAACACTTGGTGATCTAACTAATTGTGAAACTATAACTCTTTCTGCACCATTAACTATAAAAGTGCCACCATCAGTCATTAATGGCATATCTCCTAAGAATATATCTTGTTCTTTAACTTCTCCAGTTTCTTTGTTTAATAGCTTCGCTTGTACTATTAAAGGAGATGCATATGTTAAATTTCTATCTTTGCATTCTTTTATAGAATGTCTAGGTGTTTCAAAAACGTAATCTCCAAAATCTAATTTCAGATTACCTGAAAAACTTTCGATTGGAAATAAATCACCTATAACTTCTTTTATGCCTTCAGTAGCAAAAGTTTCATATGATTTCTTTTGAATATCCAACAAATTAGCCAATTCCAAGAAATTGCCTACTTTTGAGAATGTAGCCCTTTCGCGATGTGAACCAAACATTTTTAACTTATAACTCATCATTTCACCCCACATAATTATTTCAAAGAACCATTACAATAAAGATTTGGTACTAATTTTAGATTTTACCAAAATAATATTAACAAGTCAACAAAAACATCGTATTTATTTGCTTTTATCTATTTTTCAGCCGTTATAATACAATATCCTTTTTTCTTGTTTATAATTTTGACGCTATAAAATTTTTCCAGTTCTTTATTCAAAGATTTAGCTCCTTGTTCTTTTCTTATTACCAATATTAATTTACCTTCTTTTTTTAAATGATCTTTTGCACTTATTAGAAGATTGTACAGCTTTTCTTTTCCTATTCTAATAGGAGGATTAGTTACAATATAATCATATTCTGAAACTATATTTTCATAACCATCACTTTCAAATGCATTAATATTATTTAAATTGTGTAATTCTATGTTTTTATTTGCAAGTACTATTGCTCTTTTATTAACATCAACCATATCAACTTTCACATCATAATTACTTCTTAAATATATACCTATTACTCCATATCCACATCCTAAATCAAGAACGTTTCCATGAATATTAGTTATACTCTCTAATAATAACTTTGTGCCAAAATCAATTTTATCTTTTGAAAAAAGGTTGTTATCAGTATAAAAAGCATATTCTTTTTTGTTAATAATTGACTTAATTGTTTTAACATCTGACTTTACTTCATCATTTGTAAAATAATGAGACAATATTACACCTCTGTTCTTAAATACGCAAAAACCTATACTTTATTTGTATAGGCCTATATGTTTATTACTTTAATTCTACTGTTGCTCCGGCTTCTTCAAGTTGTGCTTTTAAACTTTCAGCATCTTCTTTAGAAATTCCTTCTTTGATGTTTCCGCCAGCTTCAGTTAAATTCTTAGCATCTACTAATCCAAGACCAGTAGCTTCTCTAACAATCTTTATAACTGCAATTTTATTTGCTCCAGCTCCATTTAATACTACATCAAATTTAGTTTTTTCTTCAACTGGTGCAGCAGCAACTGGTGCAGCAGAAGATACAGCGCTTGGATCTACTCCGAATTCTTCTTTCATTGCGTCTACTAATTCTTTAATTTCTAGTAAACTCATTCCTTTAAGAGATTCAATAAAACTTTCTTTTGTTAACTTTTCCATATTCATTTCCTCCTTCTTTAATTTTCTTTAGTTTCAGCATATAAATTTAATGCTATGCTCAAATCTTTAACTATTCCTATCATACTACCAGCAAGCATTGTTAATAGTACTTCTCTTGAAGGTATGCTTGCAAGCTTTGATATTACATCTAATGTAGAAATCTTACCTTCTACAATACCACCCTTAATAACTAATAACTGATTCTTTTTTGAGTATTCAGATAATACTTTAATTGGTGATACTACATCTTTACCAAATGCTATTGCGTTTGGACCAGCAACACATTCATCTATTGTTAAATTTAAATCATCAAGCGCTCTTTTTGTAAGTGTGTTTTTGTATATTTTCATATCAGAATTTGTTTCTCTTAATTTTTTTCTTATTTCAGTAATTTCTTCGTCACTTAATCCTCTATAATCAAAGAATATAATTGAAGATGAATCTTTTACTTTTTCAGTAATTTCAGATACTACATTCTTCTTCTTATCTAATACTTCTTTATTAGCCATATTAACCTCCTTTATATATTAAAAGCTCCCATATTTCCATACGAGAGCTACCATAACCTAAGTTATTATATCTCCCTAAGTAGGAATTATGCTTTTGCACCTACCGTCTATGGGTAAACTTTTTATTCGAATTTTATTATATCTTATATATCTTTATTTGTCAAAGGAATTTATATCAATTTTAATTCCAGGACCCATTGTAGAAGAAATTGATATATTTTTAATATATGTTCCCTTTACACTGTTTGGTTTACTCTTTATAACCATTTCAACGAATGAAACTAAGTTTTCAAGTAATTTTGATTCATCAAATGAAGCTTTTCCAATTATTGAATGTATATTACCAAATGTATCTGTTTTATATTCTACTCTACCTTTTTTAATTTCAGATACTGTTTTTTCAACATCAGTAGTAACTGTTCCAACTTTTGGATTAGGCATTAATCCTCTTGGTCCTAATACTTTTCCTAATTTTCCTAAACTAGGCATCATATCTGGAGTAGCAATCATTATATCGAAATCTAACCAATTTTCTTTTTCTATTTTTTCTAATATATCAGCATCTCCAACATAATCTGCTCCTGCTGCTTTAGCAATCTTTGCATTTTCACCCTTTGTAACAACTAATATCTTTTTTGACTTTCCTGTACCATTGGGTAATACTATTGCACCTCTTAGTTGTTGATCACTCTTCTTTAAATCAAGATTTAAATTAACTGCTATTTCAACAGTTCCATCAAATTTTGAAGTACTTGTTTCTTTTACTAATTTTACTGCTTCTTCTTTTAAGTATGACTTTGTTCTATCAACCTTCTTAGAAGCTTCTAAATATTTCTTTCCTTTCATAAATCCTCCTTCTGTGGTTATTTCGGTTTTCCTCCCACATAGAATAGTTATACTATTCTTCTATTCCAATTCCCATGTTATGAGCAGTTCCTTCAATTATCTTCATTGCTTGTTCTACATCATAAGCATTTAAGTCCTCTTTTTTTATTTCTGCTATTTCTTTTAATTGTGCTCTATTTATTTTTGCTACTATTTCGTTATGTCCTTTTGATCCTGCTTTTTCCACTTTTGCAAATTTCTTTAATAGAAATGCTGCTGGTGGAGTTTTTAATTTGAAATCATAAGAACGATCATCATAAATATATAACTCAACAGGTAATATATCACCCATCTTGTCTTTTGTTGCATCATTAAATCTTACACAGAACTCTTGTAAATTTATTCCTGCAGGGCCTAAAACTGTTCCAACTGGTGGAGCAGGTGTTGCTTTTCCAGCAGGTATTTGTAATTTTATTTTTTTTACTACTTCTTTTGCCATGAAAACACCTCCTAAATTTATTTTTATTTAACATATAAATATATAGCAATGATATTCTATCACTATATATTAATATTATCAATACATATTTACTTTATTTTTTCAATTTGGAATAAGTCTACTTCGATAGGAGTTTCTTGACCAAATAAATCTATTAATACTCTTAACTTTTGTTTTGCTAAATCTATTTCTTCAATCTTACCTACCATTGTCTTAAATGGACCATCTACAATTCTAACTTCATTACCTACTTCTATTTCCTTAGCTATATCAAATCTACTCATACCCATATTACCTAATATAAGATCTATTTCTTTTGGAAATAATGGTATTGGTTTTGCCCCTTTACCACTTGATCCAATAAATCCAGTAACACCGGGAGTATTTCTAACTACATACCAAGCCTCATCAGACATTACCATTTCAACAAGTAAATAACCTGGAAACATCTTTTTAAGCTTTTCTTTAGTAACTCCATCTTTAATTTCTATCTCTTTTTGCTCTGGAACAATAACTCTATAAATAAAGTCTTGCATATTCATAGAATTTATTCTCATTTCTAATTTTTCTTTTACTTTACTCTCATGACCTGAATAAGTGTTTACAACATACCATTGTTTTGTTTCCATATTAACTCACCAAACTCTTTAAGTAAGCAAAAATTAAATCTAGAGAAAAGAAAAATAAAGCAAAAAATATTATGAATATAATTGTAGTTATTGAATATTTTACCATTTCTTTTTTACTTGGCCATTTAACTTTTTCCATTTCTTTTTTAATGCCAGTAAAAAAGTTTGATACCTTACTCATATTATCCCACCTTTTCAAAATAAAAACACCTCTACGTGCTTCGAATTGATATTAACATAATACCTTTTCAAAGTCAACAAATATTTATAATGTAGATAATATCTTTTTTATCTTTGTTTTTATTCTTTGTATTGCTGTATCAACCGATTTATAACTCTTATTTATAATCCCACATATTTCTTTGTAATCAAAACCATTTATTTTTAAATTAAATACTTCTTTTTCGAGTTCTGTAAGATTTTCGATTATTTTTTTATATAATTCTTCTACTCTTTCTTTATTTTCAATATATACACCAGGATCAGAATTTTTATCAAATACGAAATTCAATAAACTGAAATCATCATCAAATGTATTATCTAACGATAATGAATCGTTTAATATTGTATGTTTCTTTCTGCTTGCCTTAGTCAATACTGAGAATATTTGTCTTTCTATACAAATATTTGCAAATGTTGAGAATTTTGTTTCTTTTGAAACCTTAAATCCTTCAATTGCTTCACTAAGACCAACCATTCCTTCTTGATATAAATCTGAATATTCTAAGCCAAGTTTATTAGCATATTTTAAATATTTTTTTATTTTCATAGAAACAATATTTTTATATTTTTCATAAATTATATTTAATGCTTCTTCATTTGATTCGCTGATTAAATACAAAAGCTCATTGTCTTCATAATTCTTGTACATATTTGCCCCCTATTGTTTTTCGACTATTTTATATATTAATATCCCTGCTGCTACTGATGCATTTAAACTATTAATTTTACCTTTCATTGGTATATTTATAACAATATCGCAATTTTCTTTTAGCAGTCTACTTATTCCAAATCCTTCACTACCTATTATTAGTACGATTGGCATATTGTAATCAACTTGTCTGTAATCAACACTATCCTCTAGATCACTACCTATTATCCAATAACCTTTCTCTTTTAGTTCGTTAATAGTACTTACTAAGTTTGTTACCTTACATATTTTTGTATTATTAAGTGCTCCTGCACTTGTCTTCATAACTGTTGAATTAACTTCAACACTTCTATCTTTAGGAATAATTATTCCTGATACTCCAGCAGTTTCACACGTTCTTATAATAGCTCCAAAATTATGGGTATCTTCTAAATGATCTAACATTACTATTAATTTACAATCTTCACTTAATATTTCATTTAAATTTGAATATTCAAAATCTGGAACATCCAATATTATACCCTGATGATTTCCGTTATCAATTTTATCTAATTCAAATTTATTTAAGAACTTTATACTAATATCTCTTTTTTGTACATCTTCAACTATATTTTTGTCATTAAAATTATCCAAAATCAATGCTTTGTTTACTTTTTTATTTGTTTTTAAATATTCAATTGCTACATTTTTACCAATTATATACATATTTCTCCTTACTCTAAAATATTTTTCATTATTTCATTAATTCTATCTTTTTTTTCTTCTAAATATAAGTGACCAATTAAAGCCTCTAAACCAGTTGCATATTTATATGTAATTATATCAGTATTCTTAGGATGAGATTTAACTTTGCTATTTCTTGCTCTTTTAACTATATCGATTTCTGATTCTGTAAGTAGATTGTTACTAATTATTTTATCTAGATAAACACTTTGATTCTTTGCCGTTACATATCTCTTTGCTTCTTTTTGTAAATCATTAACGTTGTTTATTCCTTTATTAATTAGATGTTCTCTTACAAATAGTTCATAAATTGAATCTCCAATATATGCTAATACCAAAGTATTAACTTGATTTGTTTTCATAATATCACCAATTACATTTTAACACATATAAAAAGAAAGTTTTATTACTTTCTTCTTATTACATCATATATTTGCAATTATTGAATTCTTATATTAAATTCTCCATCCTTTGAGAATAAATACTTTTCCCTTGCATATCTCGCAACATAATCAGGATCATTAAGTTTTTCAACTTCTAATTTTAAATATTGTTCTTCTTCCTCTAAATTCACTAATCTTTCTATAACAGTTTTTCTTTCTGCCTTTATATTTGAAATTTTGATACAAAGTGAAAATATGTTAATTATCATCAATAATATTAAAGATAAAGTTAATATACTAATTATTAAAGTCTTTCTTTTTTCTTTTTTTGGAACATCTATCATAATATCACCTATAATACTACATTATATTATTATACGTAACAAAAATCAAAGACTAATAATAAATATTACACATTTTTACAAAAAAAGCACATGCTATTGCAAATGCTTGTTTTTTATTCTTCAGTCTTTTCTTCAGAACTTTCTTCTGTAGTTTCTTCTTGAGCAACTTCTTCAGTTACTTCACCTTGTTTTTCATATTCCGCTAAAATTTCTTGTTCAAACATTGATCTTATCTCAGGATTAATTGGATGTGCTATATCTTTATAACCGCCAGTTGCTGTTTTACGACTTGGCATGGCGATAAACAAACCATTATCTCCTTCGATAATTCTAATATCGTGAACTGCAAAGCTATCATCTAATAGCACTGATGCAATTCCTTTCATTCTAGAGTTTTCCTTTTCGATTCTGCGAACATTTACCGATGTTATTTTCAAGTATATCCTCTCCTTTATATATATGTAATATACAATTCTAATATACACTAGTTAACAAAATAAATCAACATTTATTTTTTGTTAAATAATTTGATATTTCTACAAAAATATCTATGCTAATTTGTTCTGCTCTAACTCTGTCATCAAATTTATATTTATTAAGTATTTCCATTACCTTTTCGAAATCATATTCTTTTAAATTATTCTTTAAAGTCTTTCTTTTTTGTTTAAATGAATCTCTTACTAATTTATAAAAATGCTGTTCATTCATTGCATTTTTTTTCTTATTTTTAGTAAATTCTATTACAATACTGTCAACTTTTGGTTTTGGCATAAAAGATTCTTTATTAACTTTTAACAATCTTTTTATATTAAAATTATAATTTAAGAAGACCGAAAGAGAATTATACTCTTTTGTGCTTATTGATGCACTTATTCTATCTCCAACTTCTTTTTGAACCATTAATACAACTTTGTAGAAATCCACATTACTATTCATTATTTTTTCAATTATAGGTGTAGTAATGTAATATGGTATATTTCCTATTATATATAATTTTTTATATTTATATTTTGAAACATCAACACATAGATCTCTATTTAAGAAATTATCGTATATTACTTCTAAGTTTTTATCTTTTTCAGATATTTCACTAAGAATTGGCGTTAATGATTTATCAATTTCGTATCCAATTACTTTTTGTCCTTTATTTAACAATATATTTGTTAAAGCTCCTGCACCACAACCAATTTCCATAATTAGTGAGTTTTCTTCTATATCTGATAATTCTACAATACTATTCAATATATCAGTATCGATAATAAAATTCTGTCCTAATCTTTTTTTGAATCTAAAATCTGTTTCTTTTAACTGTTTAATATTCACTTGTCCTCCTAACAAAAACTTCTCAAATGAGAAGTTTACCATCCATATCTTAGTATTTCGAACTTGGCTTTCTTTTCACGACCAAGATTTAATACATCTGGGTTTTTAACTGTATCAAACGCTAAATCCATTATATCGCCTTTAATTAAAAAACCTCTATCTAAAACAATTGCTATAAATGGTTCATCATAAAATCTTAAATTAGAAATTCTAACAATAGTTCCAAATTTGTATCGTCTATCTGCTGCAACAATTCTTATATTTCCATATTCTTTGTCATCGTAATATATATTTCCATTTCTTATATCATATCCTGAAGCTGTTATTCCTGAACAACCATAACAATCAGAACCATACGCAGTTAATTGTCCTGAAAATATTTCTAGCGCATCTGTCTCTTCAATATGATTTGCAGAATCATAATTACTCTTTAAAACGAGTTCTTCTTCGTTTTTTAATTTCGTTTTATTTGAGGCTACATTTAAAATCAAATAACCATTAAAAACAGCTATTATAAAGCACATTGATATAAGTATTTTTGTTACATTTTTGCTCATTGTTTTCACCTTCAAATTACATTAAAATTGTATCATATACTTGGTTTTAAGTCAAATAATTCAACGGCATTATTATAGGTTGTTTCTTCAATCTTTTTTTCTTCCATTTGCATTATTTCAGATAACTTTTTTATTATTATTTTTAAATATATTGGGTTGTTTTTCTTACCTCTATATGGATCTGGTGTTAGATAAGGAGAATCTGTTTCTAAAACTATATTCTCAATTCCTATTTCTTTTACAACATCTTTTAAGTTGGAATTTTTGAAAGTTACCACTCCACCAATTCCTAGTTTAAAACCTAGTTTAACAAATTCTTTTGCCATTTCTAAACTTCCAGAATATGCATGTAATATTGCTTTTATTTTATATTGTGACATAATGTCGTACACGTCTTGAATTGAATCTCTGCTGTGTACTATTATTGGCTTTTTCATTTTAATCGCCAATTCAATTAACTTTTTAAACACTTCTTTTTGTTTTTGTTTATTGTCTTTTGTATGATAATAATCTAAACCAATTTCACCCATAGCAACTACTTTTTTGTTATTTAATTGTTCTTCTATTATATTAAAATCTTCTTTAGTTATTTCATTAATATTTGAAGGATGATAACCTACTGAAGCATAAACATTTTTGTATCTTTCGGATATTTCTATTGCTTCTTTATTTGTCTTTCTATCATACCCATTTATTATTATAATTATATTTTCTTTACTTATTGCTTTTAATATCTCGTCTCTGTTTTCATATTCTTCATTAAATATATGACAATGTGTATCTATAATCATTTTAATCACCTATTTAATTATAGCATTTATAAAAAAAACAGCAATGTCTTGCTGTTCTAGAAAAAACTCATTATAAATTGTATTGGCGTATATATTATTTCAATGAATTTTAGTGTTTCACTTAGCACATACTCTTGAAGCAATCCAAGAACAAAATCTCCGACAAAATAGTATGCTACTAAGAATAAAATAAACGTTATTATTTTTATATTTATACCAAATATATCCAATATCATTTTAACGATTGTGTATGTTAGTGGTATTAATATACACGCTCCTATTACAGGTACTAATATATTTAATGCAAAGTCTCCCATATTTTACCTCCATATATAAATTACTATATTTTGTTTATTTTTTCAAGTTTTTCTTCTTTGTTTATTCTCAAAAATAGTGGTTCTGGATTATTAAGTTTTGAGTTTATTTCTAAACCTCCAAACTTTTCAAGACTTTCTAAACCATTTACTTTCGTATTTAATTGATAAAACATTTTTTCTGAAGTGTCCGGAAGAAACGGTTGTAGTAATACTGCTATATATCTTATTGCTTCCAATAAATTATATATTACAGTTTTTAATCTGTTATTGCTTTCATTACTTTTTGCTAACTCCCATGGTGTAGTTTCATCTATATATTTATTGCATCTTCTTGCTAATTCCACTATTGCTTCTATACTCGCATTTACTTCAATAGTTTCCATCTTCTTAGATACTATTTTTGTTGTATTTAAAGCTTGTTCAATTAATTCTTTATCTATATCTTCAATAATATCTGATCCTTGTACTACTCCATCAAAATACTTATGGCTCATAGCAATTGTTCTATTAATTAAATTACCAATTGTATTAACTAAATCTGAATTAATTCTATCTATTAACAATTCATATGATAATACTCCATCATTTGCATATGGCATTTCATGTAACATAAAATATCTTATTTCATCAAGCCCAAATAAATCAACAAGATCGTCAGCATAAATTACATTACCTTTTGATTTGCTCATCTTATCATTTCCTGTTAATAACCATGGATGTCCAAATATAGTCTTAGGTAATTCTTCTTCAAGTGCCATAAGCATTATAGGCCAATAAATTGCATGAAATCTAAATATATCTTTTCCAATTAAATGCAAATCAGCAGGCCAATATTTTTTATAACTATCACTATGATTTTTATCAATATCATATCCTAGAAATGTAATATAATTGCTTAAAGCATCAATCCATACATAAACAATATGCTTTTCGTCAAAAGATACAGGCACTCCCCAGTTAAACGATGTTCTTGAAACACATAAATCTTGTAATCCTTTATTAATAAAATTATTTGTCATTTCATTTTTTCTTGATTCAGGTAATAGGAAGTTAGGATTATCATTTATATGTTTGATAAGTCTCTCTGTATAGTTATTTAATTTTAAAAAGTAAGCTTCTTCACTTGTTTTCTCTGCTTCTTTGCCACAATCAGGACATTTCCCATCAATCAATTGTCCTTCTGCTATGAACGCTTCACAAGATGTGCAATACCATCCTTCATATTTTCCTTTATATATATCTCCTTGATCATATAGTTTTTTAAATATTTGTTGGACTTTTTTAATATGTGTTTCATCTGTTGTCTTTACAAATTTGTCATAATTAACATTTAATTTATCGCATGTGTTTTTAACTATTGTTGCTATATCATCAACAAAATCCTTTGGATTCTTGCCAGCTTCTTTTGCCTTCTTCTCAATTTTTTGTCCATGTTCATCTGTTCCTGTTTGAAAATATACATCATAGCCTTGTAATCTCTTATATCTTGCTATTGCATCTGCAAGAACAACCTCATAGGTATTCCCAACATGAGGTTTAGATGATGCATAAGCTATTGATGTTGTAATATAATATTTATTCATTATTACCACTCCTATAATTGTATTTATTCATAAGATTTAAGAAAGTTAATATAGTAAAGTCTTCAATAATTGATATGCTTTTTTCTATTATCTCTTTTATTTGCTTTTTTTCTTTACTTTCAAAATTTGAAAGCACGTAATCAACTCTATCTTCTATTTTATTGTTATCAATACCAATTCTTAATCTTTTGTATTCATTTGTATTTAAACTGCTATCTATACTTTTTAATCCGTTATGTCCAGCATTACCACCTGATATTTTTAATCTATAAGTTCCTAATTGTAAATCTAGTTCATCGTGAATAATTAAAATATCCTTTATTTGAATTTTATAATAATCTATAAATTCTTTAATTACTTCTCCAGAACAATTAATATATTTTTGTGGTTTTAAGAACATTATTTTCTCACCGTTAATATGTGTCTCAAAATAGATGCCCCCACCTTTTTTCTTGTTAAATTCAACATTTAAACATTCAGCAAAAGCATCCAAAACCATAAAACCAACATTATGTCTTGTATTTTTATATTCAAGACCGGGATTTCCAAGACCTACTATTAATTTCATAAAATCACTTCCCTTTTTCTAAATATTCCTTATAAATTATACTTTTTGATATGTTTCTATCTTTTGCAACTAGTTTCATTGCTTCATTCTTGAGTTTTCCTTCTTTTATATATAAATTAACATGTTCAATAATACTTAAATTTTCATAATTATTATTACTCTCTATTCCCTCTATTACTATTACAAACTCACCTTTTGGAGATATGATTTCTTTAAGTATATCCTCAGCTGTTCCTCTATATATTTCCTCGTGTTTTTTACTTATTTCTCTCGCGACACATATTTTCCTATCTTTTATTATTTCTTTAAGATCATTTAGTGTATCTATAATTCTATGAGGTGCTTCATATATAATTGTTGTAATCATATTTTTTGATAATTCTTCTATTTCTTTTCTTCTTTTTTGTTGTTTTGAATCCAAAAAGCCATTAAATATGAACTTGTCTGTATTTAAACCAGAACTAGTAATTGCTGGTATTAAAGCTGTAGCACCAGGTAACGATATAACAGAATAGCCTTGTTCTAATATTGTTTTTACTACTGTTTTACCAGGGTCACTTATTAGAGGTGTTCCTCTATCTGATACAAGTGCAATTGATAATCCTTCTTTTAAATATTGTAGCATTTTTTCAGAACTTTTTTGTTCATTAAATTTATGTGATGATATTGTTTTCTTATCAATTTTATAATGATCTAACAATATTTTTGTTGTTCTTGTATCTTCTGAAAATATAACATTAACTTCATTAAGTATTCTTATTGATCTAAATGTTATATCTTCTAAATTACCTATTGGTGTTGGTACTAAATACAGTGCGGGTTTACCATTAAAACTTATTTGACTCATATTAATCACCTATTTCACAATCTAATTGTTTCAATCTCGTTATTTTCGTATACAACTTTATATGCTCTATTTAATATATCTAATCCTATTACTTTTGCTTGTCCTTTTTTTGTTTTAATTGTTTCTCCAATGTTAGGAATATCATTTCTGTTTTTTTCATATAAGTCATTCTCATATCTTAAACAACAAAGTAATCTTCCGCATGACCCATTTATCTTTGTCGGATTTAAAGATATGTTTTGCGTCTTTGCCATGTTAATTGATACCGAATCTAGGTTATCTAAAAAGGCACTGCAGCATAATGTTCTGCCACAAAGACCTAATCCTCCAATTTCTTTTGCTTTATCTCTAACTCCTACTTGTCTTAACTCTATTCTTGTTCTATATCTTGAAGCTAAGTCTTTAGCTAGATTTCTGAAATCAACTCTGTTTTCAGAAAAAAAATGGAATAGCAACTGGTTTCTATCAAAAGTATATTCTGCATCTATTAATCTCATACTTAGATTATATTTAGACGCTAACTTTTCACATTCTATTAGTGCTTTCTTTGCATCTTCCACGTTACTATTATATTCCTTTTCATCTTCTTTTGATGCAATTCTTACAACGCTTTTTAATGGGAAAGTTATTTTTTTATTTTCTATTTGCATTACATCTGTAGCAACAAAACCAAATTGCATACCTCTCTCAGTTTGAACAATTACTTTATCTCCTTTTTTTATATCAAATTGTTCAGAAGCAAAATAATACATTCTGCCAGTCTTATTAAATTGAATCCCAATTACATTATTCATTTTTTGCTCCTCCTTCTAAATCTATAAATAGTTTTTCTAGAAACAAATTAATATTCATACCACTTTTAACATATTCTTTATGTCCTATTATTGTATTTAGCTTGTATATTAATTCCTTCTGAGTATTATTTTCTGATACCTTCTTTATTTGATCAATATAATTATCAAAATAACTTATTTTATTTTTCAATTTATATTCGATTACATCTTTGTAAAACAATGTTATTATTTCAAATACATAACATATATCTTCTTTATCTGAGAACACACTGTGAAAGTATTTTTTTGCATGACATATCATCTTCATGTTTAATTCTTCATATTTTAAAACAAATTTTACTATATTTTCCAAAAACAATTCATTATCTTTGTTTTCCATATATTCATCTAAATTCTTTTCGTTTTGAAACATCATAAATAACTTTAATAGCGTTATATTTTCATAGTTATAAGCTTTAACACACTCGCATATATCACTGTTATTAAACGTTATAGTTTGACACCTTGATGCAATAGTATCCATAATTTGATTATAATTATCTGTGACTAGTATTGCTATTATATTTTCTGAAGGTTCTTCTAAAAATTTCAATAAACTATTTGATGCTTGTTTATTCATTTTTTCCGCATCATAAATTAAATATACTCTTTTTTCACCTTCAATTGGTTTAGTACTCATTTCTTTTTGCATATCTATTAATTGATCTTTTTTTATCCATAACCCATCTGGTCTTATTATTTTAATTTCAGAATATTCATTCTTATCTATTCTTTCACATATATTACATTTACCACAAGCGTCTTTATTTGTATGGTTATTTATACATATGATTGATTTTACGAACGAAGATATTATCTGATCAGAATATATGTTTTTGTTAGTCACAAATATAAAAGCATGTGACAAATTACCATCTAATATATTTTTTAACTGTCTGTATATTATTGGTTGTTTTTCTTTATATTCATCAAGCATATGTCACCTTCCTTTATCATTTTGAAATTTTCTTCCTATCTAACATAGCCATTTCTAATGTAAGAGGATCTAAGTATTCCATATCTGTTCCTACTGGTATACCGTGTGCTATTTTTGAAACTACTACTTCCATATCTTCCAACATTTTTGTTATATATAGAGATGTTGTTTCTCCTTCTATTGTAGGTTTAATTGCAATTACAACTTCTTTTATTTCTTCCTTTTTGACTCTTTCTAATAACTTTTCTATATTTATATCTTCAGGTCCAACACCATTCAATGGTGAAATTAAATTACCAAGAACATGATAAACACCTTTAAATACTGATATTCTTTCAAAAA
Source organism: uncultured Muribaculaceae bacterium (assembly GCA_964585265.1). Lineage (GTDB taxonomy): Bacteria > Bacillota_I > Bacilli_A > RF39 > UBA660 > JAQVSJ01. The sequence goes on from CAZPCX010000001.1 coordinate 16,560, forward strand.
GCATTATATTTTTTATATCTTCTACAACACACAGTGTATTATTATTTCTTTTTTTATCTTTACATATTTCACACAATGTATCCTCTGTTAAATTACCACATCTTTCACATTTTTTAAGTTTTTCTTTTACATCTTTCAATGACTTTGAGAATAAATCTACATCTTCACTTTTAAAGTCATTCACGATTGAAAATGATAGTCTTTCAGCAGTTTTTTCTCCTATACCTGGCAATTTTTTAAAAGATTCTACTAGATTATTTAAACTATTCGGATAATTCATTAGATCATACCTTTTATTCCTGGGCCAAATTTATTTAATTTTTGTTCCATTTCTTTATCAATAGTTTCAAACAATTCATTTGTTGCTAATAAAATCATATCTTCTAGTATTTCTAAATCTTCTGTCTGAAAATTTGCCTTATTTATTTCGATTTTTTGAATCTTCTTTTTTCCATTAACTTCAACACTTACTATTTCTTTTGTAATACTGTATGTTTTATCTTCTATTTCTTTTTTTGTATTTAATATTTCTTTTTGAAGTTTTCCTGCTTGTTGCATCATTGCTTGTATATTCATTTTATTCCTCCATCTCTACTATTTCATTGCCGAAATCATTTAGTGCGTTTTTTGATAAATTGTTTTCTTGTTTCTTTGTTTCTTCTTTGTTATCATCGATTGTTTCTTCTTTAATCTCAATTAATTCGTTGTTTTTCTTCATTTCTAGATATTTGGGTCTTATTTTTTCCCATTCATCTAATGTTATTGCAACAGTTTTAACTTTATTTCCGATTAATTCTTTTAATAGTAATTCGATTTTTTGTTTTTCTTGATCATGAGAATTTACCATACTTTGATATTTGTATGTTAATAACAAATGATTCTTACCCGCCGCATTTATTTTTGAATCTAACAAAATCGTTGAAGCCTCTTTAAATTTTTTGTTTATTAGAAATGTTTGTAAATTGCTCATTTTTTCTTTAGCGTTTTTTAAATTTTCTTTATCTGCGTGATATAAAGTATTATTAATTAAAATTTGTTTTTTGTTAAAAATCTCAGAAATTTCTTCTTTTGAAAGTGGTTTTTCAACCTTTTTAATTTCAACTTGTGGTTTCTCTTTAACTTCCTTTTCTTTTTCTATATTTTGTTCTATCTTTTTTGTGTTCGTTTCTACAATTTCTTTTTCTTCTCCATCTGATATTATTCTAAATAAAAATAATTCAAACATTGTTGAAGCGTTAGCTGTCTTTTTAATATCAAATAAAAGATTATTTATTTCTTTTACTATTATTAATAATTCTTTTTCTTGCAATATATTTGAAATTTCAAAAATTATTTCTTTATCGTAAAGCATTTTCTTCTTGAAAAAATTTGGTGCTTTTTTGTTTAATAAGACATTTCTTAAAAATAACATTAAATCTTCTGCAAGTTTTGAAAAGTCTTTTCCTTCAGATTTCATTTCTTCAACAAAATCCATTATTTTTTCAATATCTTTGTTTGATATATACTTAACTAAATTAGCGATTTTATCATTTGATATAGTTCCAGTAACATCATAAATATCTTTAATTTTAATTTTTTTGTTTGTATATGAAGATGCTTGTTCAAGTATTCCAATCGCATCCCTCATTGAACCATCACAAATCTTAGATATTTCATCTAACACTGCTTCTTCGACAGCAATTTTTTCTTTGTCTGATATATATTTTATTCTTTTCTTGATGTCTTCAGGCATTATTTTTTTAAAATCATATCTTTGACATCTAGATAATATGGTATTAGGTACTTTTTGTGGTTCAGTTGTTGCCAATATAAATATAGCGTGTGCTGGCGGTTCTTCTAAAGTTTTTAGCAGAGCGTTAAAAGCACCTGCAGAAAGCATGTGAACTTCATCTATAATATATACTTTGTATTTACAAAGTGTTGGAACTAGATTAATTTTACTTTTTAATTCTCTTATTTCATCAACACCATTATTTGATGCTGCATCTATCTCAATTATATCTTGTATTTCATCAGAGTTAATTGTTTTGCAAATTATACATTTGTTACACGTTTCGCCGTTCTCTAATGATAAACAGTTAATAGTTTTTGCAAATATTTTTGCAACTGTTGTTTTACCAGTACCCCTTGTACCAGCAAATAAATAAGCGTGATTAATTTTATCTTCCTTAATAGAATTTTTTAAAGTTTTTATTATTATATCCTGTCCGAAAACATCTTTAAATTCCAACGGTCTATATTTTCTATATAATGATTTGTATGCCATATAATCGCCCCCAATTGGTTATATAAATATTATATCACGATTTAATTGATTTATCTTTTATTATAGAAGAAACTTTTTAAGCTTTTTGAACATTCTTCTTCTAAAATACCACATTCAATTTCTATGTTGTTTTCTTCAGCAATCTTTACTATTTGATCGTGATATTTTTTATTTTCTGTACCACATACGATTTTACTTATTCTAGATTCTATTATTGCCCCCATACACATTATACAAGGTTCTAAGTTTACAAATAGTAAACAATCGTTTAACCTCCAATTATTAAGTTTTCTACTCGCTTTTTGTATTGCAATAATTTCCGCATGCTTTGTTGCATCATTTTTTGATTCTTTACAATTATACGCTTTTGAAATTATTATATTATTTTTAACAATAATTGCCGCAACCGGTATTTCTCCTTCTTTCTGCGCTTTTCTTGATAATAACAATGTTTTTCTTATATATTTTTCATAATTCATATTTTTCTCCTATAAAAATGACGTACACAAATTAAATTGCCCTGGCTGCTATCTTCCAATCCTGACCAATTTGACAATTTATTTGTTACGTCCATATTAATATACATTATTTGTTTTTATATTTCAACATTTTTATATGTTTCACGTGAAACATTGATATTAAAATTAGCTTGGCACTTATCAATTGTTTATTTTATATTTATTACATATATTTTTGTTTCAAATTATTTCCCGGGAAATAATTTATTGTTTATGATCACACAAATCTATAGCATATGTTTCACGTGGAACATTAAATTAATAAAACAAAACCATTATTAATTATTTATTTAAAATATATGAATAAATATTATTAGTGATATATTGTCACATTTAAATGATTCGTTGTCATTTTATTATGACGCTTTGTTATTTAACAACATTTGTAATATATAAAGAAAATAATCTTATTATTTCAAATTATTTCCCGGGAAATAATTTATTGTTATAAATATATATTTATTTTTATATATGTTTCACGTGAAACATCGTTTGTTTTTAAATCTTGATCAATTATTGTAGAAATTATTTCCCGGGAAATAATTTCTGTATGTTTCACGTGGAACATTAAAAAAGAAAGTATTAATTACTCTCTTCTTCAGACATTATATTTACAACAGCTGTAACTTTTTGGTCTTCTTTTAATTTAATTAAACGGACTCCTTGTGTTACTCTGCTCATTGCAGATATTTGGTTTACTGGAATTCTAATAATAACTCCAGAATCAGTAATAATAATTAAGTCTTCTTCGTTGTTTACTAATTTAAACGCAACTATATTTCCCGTCTTAGTAGTTGTATTCAAAGCTTTAACTCCCTTGCTTCCTCTATGTGTTACTCTATATTCTTCAATTTTAGTTCTCTTTCCATATCCGTTTTCACTAACAACGAGAACTTCTTGATCATCAGACGCTACACTTGCATCTATACAATAACCATTCATTACATCTATGCCTTTTACTCCAGATGCAGCTCTTCCCATTATTCTTATTTCTTTTTCATCGAACCTAACCATTCTTCCTTTTGAAGATGCTAATATTACATGTTTATTACCATCTGTTTTTTTGACAGCAATTAATTCATCTTCATCTTTTAATGTGATTGCCATTTTACCATTTTCTCTTATACTATCAAACTCTGAAATTAATGTCCTTTTTACAATTCCACCTTTAGTTACAAATAGTAAACAGTTATTTATTTCACTATCACTTAATGATAAAATTGCTTTTACATACTCATCTTTTTCTATCGGTATTAAGTTTACAATTGGTAAACCTTTTGCTTGTCTACCATATTCTGGTATCTTATATCCTTTCATTCTATATACTTTGCCTTTATTCGTAAACAACATAACGTGATCATGCGTTTCTAATACAATTAAGTGCTCTGCAAAGTCTTCCTCATTTGTAGTCATACCTTTTATACCTACTCCACCTTTGTTTTGAATCTTGTAAGTATCTATTGGCATTCTCTTTATATATCCTTTGTTTGTCAAAGTAATCATTATACTTTCTACAGGTATCAATGATTCATCTTCAATATATTCTATTGCAGATAAATCTATTTTTGTTCTTCTTTCGTCGCTGTATTTATCTTTTATTTCTAAAAGTTCTGTTTTTATTACTTCACATATTTTTGGTTCACTTAATAATAAGCTATTTAAATATTCAATTGTTTTTGCTAATTCTGCAAGTTCTTCTTCTATTTTTTCTCTTTCTAGACCTGTTAATCTTCTTAACTTCATTTCTAATATTGCTTCTGACTGTGCATCTGATAGATTATATCTGTCGCTCAACTCTTTTTTAGCAATATTATCTGTTTTTGATGATTTTAATATTTTTATTACTTGATCAATATTGTCTAGAGCGATTTTTAATCCTTCTAATATGTGTGCTCTTTTTATCGCTTTGTCTAAATCAAATTTTGATCTTCTTACAACTATTTCTTTTTGATGATTTAAATAATTAAACAAAATATCTTTTAAACTTAATATTCTAGGTTCCCCATTAACTAGCGCAAGTAAAATTATTCCATATGATGTTTGTAAAGCTGTTTGTTTATATAAATTGTTTAATATTACATTGGCATTTGCATCTTTTCTTATTTCAATTACAATTCTTATTCCGTCAATGTTTGATTCGTCTCTTAAATCAGTTATTCCATCTATTACTTTTTCTCTAACTAATGCCGCTATTTTTGAAACAACATTTGCTTTATTTACTTGATATGGTATTTCAGTAATAATTATTGATTGTTTTCCTGAATTATTAACTTCTATTTCTGCTTTTGAACGAATATATATTATACCTCTCCCTGTTTCATAAGCTTTCTTTATTCCACTATTACCTAAAATAAGCCCCGCAGTAGGAAAATCAGGACCTTTAACATAATCCATTAAACCTTCTACTGTTATGTCAGGATTGTCAATTAAAGCTATTGTAGCATCAATTGTTTCACCTAGATTATGTGGCGGTATATTTGTTGCCATACCAACAGCAATTCCGGTTGCACCATTTGTAAGTATATTTGGAAATCTAGAAGGTAAAACTTCTGGTTCTTTTTCTGAACCATCATAATTATCTACAAAATTTACAGTGTCTTTGTTTATATCTTTTAACATTTCCATAGATAATTTGCTCATTCTTGCTTCCGTATAACGCTGAGCAGCAGCTCCGTCACCATCGATAGAACCGAAATTTCCATGTCCATCCACTAACATATATCTATATGAGAATTTTTGTGCCATCCTTACCATTGCTTCGTATATACTTGAATCGCCATGAGGATGGTATTTTCCCATAACGTCTCCGACAATACGCGCAGACTTTTTAAATTGTGTATTTGCAAACATTCCCAATGTATTCATTCCATACAATATTCTTCTGTGTACTGGTTTTAAACCATCTCTTACATCAGGCAAAGCTCTAGCAACTATTACACTCATTGAGTAATCAAGAAATGAATTTTCCATTTCGTTGGTTATGTTTCTATCTAATAATTTATCAGTTATATTTTCATCCATTTTAACACCACCTTATATATCTAGATTTTGAACATATATTGCATTCTTCTCTATAAATTCTCTTCTTGGTTCTACTTGTTCTCCCATAAGCACATCAAATACTTGATCTACTTTTATTACGTCGTTTTCTATTATTACTTTTAACAATTCTCTATTTTTTATATTCATTGTCGTTTCACATAATTCTATTGCGTCCATTTCTCCAAGACCTTTATTCCTAGATATTTCATATTTTGAACCTTCCGGAATTGTTTTTAAATAATCTTCTAATTCTTTTTCATTTAAAAACCATTTTATTGTCTTACCATATATTACTTTGAATAATGGAGGTTGTGCTATATATATGTGTCCATTCTCTAATAATGGTCTGAAGAAACGATAGAAGAACGTTAATAATAAAGTTCTTATATGCGCTCCATCTACATCGGCATCTGTCATTATTATAATTTTGTGATATCTTAATTTTTGTATATCAAATTCATTTCCTATTCCTGTTCCAAATGCAGTTATCATTGATCTTATTTCTTCGTTTTCAAGTATTCTATCAATTCTTGCTTTTTCAACATTAAGTATTTTACCTCTTAATGGTAATATTGCTTGAGTTTTAGAATCTCTTCCTTCTTTTGCGGATCCTCCAGCAGAATCTCCCTCTACAATAAATATTTCTGATATTGTAGCATCTTTAGAAGAACAATCTGCTAATTTTCCTGGCAAAGAAGATATTTCTAAAGCACTTTTTCTTCTTGTTAATTCTCTTGCTTTTTTAGCAGCAACTCTTGCTCTAGCAGCAATTAGCGACTTTTCTAAAATCACTTTTGCTTCATCAGGATTTTCTAATAAAAATCTTTCAAATCCTTCTGAAAACAATGAATCTGAAATTTTTCTTACTTCTACATTCCCTAGCTTTGTCTTTGTTTGTCCTTCAAATTGTGGATTAGGATGCTTAACAGAGATTATCATCGTTAATCCTTCTCTTACATCATCTCCAGAAAGCGGTTCATCATTATCCTTCAACATTTTATTGCTTTTAGCATAATTATTTATTATTCTAGTTAAAGCTCTTTTTACACCTTCGTCATGAGTTCCACCTTCACAAGTATTTATATTATTTGCAAATGAATATATATTTGATCCATACCCTTCATTATATTGCATTGCAACTTCAAGGCGAATATCTCTTTCACATCCATCAACATATACAATTGTCTTATGTATTGAATTTTTTGTTTTGTTAATCATTTCTACATATTCAATTATTCCGCCTTCATAACAAAACTCATCTTTTTTATTTGTTCTTACATCAAATAACGTTATTTTTAACCCTTTATTTAAAAACGCTGTCTCTCTTAATTTAATTTTAATAGTATCATAATCAAATTCTGTTGTTTCTTCGAATATTAAAGCGTCCGGTTTAAAATTAACCGTTGTACCCGTTCTATCAATGTCACAAGTATCTATTTTTTTTAAATCTTCTTCTGGTTTTCCACCATTAATAAATTTTTGAAAATAAATAGCCCCATCTTTATATATAGTTACTTCTAATTTAGAACACAATGCATTAACAACTGAAGCTCCAACTCCGTGTAATCCTCCTGAAACTTTATATCCTGCTCCACCAAACTTTCCTCCGGCATGAAGAACAGTATAAACTGTTTCTACTGTTGATTTACCTGTTTTAGAATTAACTCCAACCGGTATTCCTCTACCATCATCTTTTACAGTTATAGAATTATCGTTTTCAATAACCACTTCAATGTGTTTACAATATCCCGCTAGTGCTTCATCTACTGAATTGTCTACAATTTCCCACACTAAATGATGTAATCCTTTTGAACCTGTTGAACCAATATACATTCCAGGTCTCTTTCTTACTGCTTCTAACCCTTCTAATACTTGAATATCTGATGCATCATAATGTTCTTTCATATTTCCACCTCGTTTTTTTGTCAAAAAAAATTAACGTTACTTAGTTTTTTTGTTTGTATGTGCTCCCCTACTTACACACTAATTATATCACAAATTTTTGATTTATTATATGTTTTACGACAAATCAATTAAAAAGAGAATATTTTTTTAATTTAATATTCTCTTTTCTAATACTCCATCTTTTATTTCATAAATGTCTGCTGTTTTTAATAACTCTTTATCTATATTATTTATATCTGTAGTTGTTATAAATGTTTGAATTCCTTTTTTCATATATGTAACTAGATTGTTCTTTTTTTCTTCATCTAACTCACTAAACACATCGTCAAGAAGAAGTATTGGATATTCTTTTTTTATTTCCTTAAAAATTTCTAATTCTGCAAGTTTTAAACTTAGTATTGCCAATCTTTGTTGTCCTTGTGAACCATATTCTTTTATTTCGTGTTTGTTTATATAAAAACACAAATCATCTCTATGCGGTCCATTTATTGTAGTCCCTAAGAACAAATCTCTCTTTAAACTCGAATTAATTTTTTCATATATTTTATTTTGCAAGATTTCTGCGGTTGTATTAAATATTTCAATGTTTGTTTGATATTCAATATCAAGTGAATCTCCTTTTGACATTTTTTCATATATCTTTTTTGCTGTTTTGCCTATTTTGTTAATAAAATCTCGTCTCATTTCATATATTGTTGATGCTTTAACAGAAATCTGTTCATCTATTATTTTAATATATGTTTTATCTATTGTATCAATTGTATTTTGTTTTAAATACTCGTTTCTATTTTTTAATAATTTATTGTAATCATTTAAATATATTAAATATTTGTTATTTATTTGTCCTAACTCTATATTTATAAATCGTCTTCTTATACTAGGACTTCCCTTTATCATTTCTAAATCGTCTGGGCAAAACACAATTATTGTAAATTTTGAAATATATTCACTAATCTTTTTTGTTACATTGTTGTTTATTTTAACACTTTTACCTTTTTCGTTAATTATTACTTCTAATTCTAACGTATTATTGTTAGAAATGATTGTTCCTGTTAGTTTTGAAAATTTTGAACCATTTCTTATAAGTTTTTTATCATTATACATTCTGTGTGATTTTGTTATGCCTAAAACATACAAACTTTCAATTAAGTTTGTTTTACCTTGAGCATTATTTCCAATAAATACATTCAAGTTAGAATTGAAATTAATGTCTAAATGTTCATAATTTCTGAAGTTTTTAATTTTAATATTCGTTATTTTCATATTGTTGTTCTCCTACATAACATTATATTAATTATTATTTGCCTAAACAAAATCTACTAAATATTTGATCTATTAGTTCCTCACTATATGTTTCACCTGATATTTCACCTAATAAACTCCATATTTTTTTAAGATCTATTTCCAAAATATCGATTGGCGTTCCTTCTTTTATAGCTTTTTCTATATCATTTACCAATTTTAAAGATTCTTTCATAATTGATATTTGCCATGTGTTTGATAAATATGTTAAGTCTCCATTTTCTATACTTTCAAAATTAAACATTTCTTTTATTTTGTTTTTTAGTTCATCAAGTCCATCTTCTTTTATAGTGTTGCCATATACTATTATTTCTTTTTGAAGTTTTTTAACATCAATTTTTCTTTCTAAATCTGTTTTATTAATAAATATTATCTTTTGCATATCTTCTGTCATATTCAATAATTCTAAATCTTTTTCTAAAACTTTTTCGTTATTGTTCAACACAAGAATTATTAAATTTGCTTCTTTAATCAGTTTTAAACTCTTATTAACTCCTATAATCTCTATTTCGTTCTTTGTTTCTCTTATTCCTGCTGTATCTATTATATTCAATAATATACCATCCAAATTAACTGTTCCCTCTACTATATCTCTTGTTGTACCTTCTATGTTTGTAACTATAGCTTTGTCTTCTTTTATTAACTTATTTAATATACTACTCTTACCAACGTTTGGTCTTCCTAATATTAATACTTTAATTCCTTCTTTTACTATCTTTCCGTTTTCTGAATCTTGTATTATCTTATTTAGATCGCTCTTTATTTCCGTTAACTTCCCTTGTAGTTTTTTATTAGTAACTACTTCTATATCTTCATATTCGGGATAATCTATATTAACTTCTATGTTTGAAACTATTTCTATTAGTTTTTCTCTCAATTTCTTTATTTTTTCAGAGGTTTTTCCTTCTAAACTGTTTATTGATAATTTCCTTGCCTTCTCAGTTTTTGATACTATTAAATCCATTACAGATTCTGCTTCTATTAAATCTATTCTCCCATTTATAAATGCTCTTTTAGTAAATTCTCCAGGTTGAGCTAGTCTTGCTCCACTATTTAAAACAACTTCCAAAACTTTTTTTGTAGTTGCTATTCCTCCGTGGCAATTAATTTCTACAACATCTTCTGTCGTAAAAGTATTTGGTTTTTTCATAACACTTACCAATACTTCATCTATTGTTTCTTTTTTATAAACAATATGTCCATAATTTATAGTATGTGTATCTACTTTATTTAAATCTTTACCTTTAAATATTTTACTAACTATTTTGATTGATTTATCACCAGATAATCTTATTATTGATATTGCTCCTACACCAAGAGCTGTTGATATTGCTACTATTGTATCATTCATATTATTCGCTCCAATCAATAATATTATATCATTTATATTTATGCTAATAAAGTTATATTAAAACAGATTTGGGAAATCCAAATCTGTTTGTATAATTAATCTTTTAATTTTATTACTATGTATCTGAATGGTTCTTCACCATTTGATTCTGTTATTATTCCTTCTACGCTGTTACAAACATTATGCACGATTCTTCTTTCATAAGAATTCATTGGATCTAGTTTAATTTCCATTCCTGTTCTTTTTACATCTTCAGCCATTCTTTGAACTCTATATTCTAAATCGTTGCTCTTTTGCTCTTTATATGAACCTACATCCACTAAAACATTTGTTCTGAAACCAGTTTTATTTTGAATTGAGCTTCTTAATAATATTTGCATTGAATCAACGATTCTACCATTTTTTCCTATAAGTATTGCATTGCTATCAGAAATAATATTTAAATTAATAGAGTCTTCTCTGATTTTTGCTTCTAAGTTTGCTTCAATTCCCATTTTATTAATCATTTCTTTTATAAACTCTTTGCTATACTCTAGAATCTCTGATTTTAATATTACAGTTACTTTTGCTTTTTTTCCCTTAAACAATCCTGAAGCCTCTTCTTCCTCATAAAAATATGCTTCTTTTTCTTTAATTTTTAATTCTTTGATTGCCTTTTCTTTTGCATCTTCAAATGTTTTTGCAATATATTCGTACTTTTTCATTTTATATCGCCTCTCTTAACTATTAAATTTTGCAATATTGTGAAAGCACTTGATGTTATCCAATATATTCCAATAGCTGTTGATAATGAGAATGACATGAATATTATAAATACCAACAAGAATATGTTCATGCTCTTCATTTGCTTTTGAGCAGGTCCATCTCCAACTGCTTTATTTTGTGCAAATGAGAAGTATGTAACTGCTGCTAGTATTATTACTATAATTATATACCACCATTCTCCTCTAAATATTGCTACATATGGTGTTAATCCAAGTTTAAATCCAAGAAAGCTTCCTTCAAATATTGCCGGTACTCTATTAATTGCTTCAATAAACGCAAACAAAATAGGTATTTGTATTAAGGCAAATAGACAGCTTGTTAATGGATTTATATTGTATTTCTTATATATTGCTATAGTTTCTTGATTTTTTTGCATAACCATTTGTTGATCTGTCTTATCTTTATATTTTGATTCTACTGCATTTATCTCTGGTTGTGCTTTTTTCATCTTTTCTGATTGTTGTGCTGTACTCTTTGTTATTGGTAACATCATTAATCTTATAAGTATTCCTATTATTACTAACGAAAACCCATAATTATTTAATATTGTTCCAAGTTTTAATAAAAGCCACGCTAACGGTTTTATAAAAAACGATGTCCAAAGTCCTTCATATCCGCCGTTGTCTATCTTATATTCGCTACATTTTGGTAATGTTTCTATATCTATTCCATATATTTCATAAATAGCTATAACATCTTCGTTTGTAGGCTTACATAATATATTTTCTGTTAGTGTTTGTCCTGTTGCATTTTCTTTCGCCACTGTGCATGCAGTTGTACATGTTGTTTCACAAGATAATGCTGTTTCTTCTATCTCTGCTAGTCTTATTGTTTCTTCTTCGCTTAATTCTTCTTTATCTTTTAAAATATTATACTCTTCTATTGTTGCATCACATTTTTCTTCACATTTTGTACATATAAAATCGGCGTCATATTTAACAATTTTGTTGTCTTCATCTTTTAATGTTTTTGTACAACCTGTTAAAAACATTACTAGTAGTAAAATAAATATCATATTTTTAAATTTTATTCTCATTTTTGTTGTCCTCATATACAATATTAATTAATTTTAACAACTTTTCTTCAATTGTTTTATAATCAATATTTAATATTTCTTTCCTTACTAATATTATACAGTCATTATTCGTTAACGCAATAGAGTTTTTTGTAATTATTTCTTTAATTTGTCTCTTTATTTTATTTCTTACTACTGCATTACCTATCTTCTTTGGTACTGCAATACCTATTCTATAGTATTTTTCTTTTTTATCATATAAAAATATAATAAAATTCTTTTCTTTATATGCTTTGCCTTTTTTCATTATAAGAGCAAATTCATTATTACTTTTTATAATATTAATTTTTTTCAATAAATCACCTATTTTCAATAATAAAAAACCACCTAAAAAGTGGTATTATTTAGAAAGCTTCTTTCTTCCTTTGATTCTTCTCTTTCCCATTATGTTTGTCCCAGCTTCTTTTCTAGCAAAAAAACCGTGATCTGCCTTCATTTTTTTGTTATTTGGTTGATATGTTCTTTTCATTTCTACACCTCCTGGCTTTTAACGCTATAATTATATACTAATGCAAATATGGTTGTCAATTAAATATTTATATTGTTTTTGTGGACAAGTTGTTAATATTTTTTAATAAATGTATGTGTTTAGTTTAGTTGTACACAGTTTTAACTGAAATGTATATGTTATTGTTTAATATATTCTTTTAAAATTTGTGGATACTGTGGATAACCTTTATTTTTATCATCTTTTTTACCTTTTTTGTGTTAATAACATTGTTAATAACTATTTGTTTGTATTTTTATTAACTTTTTTCTTAAAAATAGGTTAAAATATATATGTAATTGCAATTTTGAGTGAGGTAATGATATGGAAAAAGATTCTTTGTGGATAAATTTTTTAGAATTAATTAAAACCAAAATATCTCCGATATGTTTTGAAACATGGTTTAAAGACACTAAATTGTATAGTTTAGAAGGGGGTATTGCTAAAATAATAGTTCCTATGTCTTTACATAAAAAACACTTTCAAGATAATTATATGGATTTAATATCAGAAAATTTTAACATATTGACTGGAACTAATTTTGATTTTGAATTTATTTTAGAAGATGAAGTTAATTTAAAAAAGAAGAAGAACACAGAAGAGAGTGGGGTTCCTTATAATAATCCTGTTCAAGCAAATATTAATCCTAATTATACTTTTGAAAATTATGTTAAAGGTTCATCAAACAGTCTTGCTTACACAGCTGCTTTAGCTGTTGCTGAAAAGCCAGGCAAGGCATATAATCCTTTATTTATATACGGTAACAGCGGTTTAGGTAAGACACATTTAATGCATGCAATAGGAAATTATATATTAACTACCAGTAATAAGAAGGTTTTATATGTAACTAGCGAAAGATTTATAAGTGATTTTATAAATATAAATAGAAAAGATAGTAATAATGATTTTGTAGAAGCTTTTAAAAATAAATATAGATCTTTAGATGTATTAATAATAGATGATATTCAATTTTTATCAAATGCGACACAAAGTCAACAAGAGTTCTTTCATACATTTAATGAATTACACCAAGAAGGAAAACAAATTATTATTTCTTCTGATAGATCACCAGATGATTTAAAATTATTAGAGGAAAGACTTAGAACTAGATTTAATTGGGGATTAGCATGTAATATATTGCCTCCGGATTATGATTTAAGAATTGAAATATTAAAGAAAAAGCTTAGTGTTCATGAATTAGCTAGACCATTAAGTAATGATGTAATAGAATTTATTGCAAGTAATTGTGATTCTGATGTTAGAAAATTAGAAGGTGCATTAAATAGATTATTTGCATATACAGCTATGTTTAATAAAGAAAAAATAGATTTAAATGTTGCTGTAGAAGCTCTTAGTGATTATTTAGTATCTGCATCTTATTTAAAAAATAATATACAAAAAATTAAAAAGATTGTGTGTGATTATTATAATATTACAGTTGAAGAAATGGTTTCAAAAAAGAGAAGTAATTATGTTACTTTACCTAGACAAGTAGCAATGTATTTATGTAGAATGATTACTGATGAAAGTTTTCCAACTATTGGTTTTGAATTTGGAGGAAGAGATCATTCAACAGTAATGCACGCGTGTAATAAGATTGAAATAGAAATTAAAAAGAATAAAGATTTTAAGAATGTATTAGATCAATTAAAATTAAAACTTAAATAATTGTTAATAACACCTATTTGTTAACTAATAACTTTTATAAATATTTACATTGATTTCTTACCTTTTTTGGTTTATTAACAATTTACACAGTAATAAAAAATATATATAATAAAAATAAAGGAGAATATATAATGAATTTAATAATTAAAAAAAATATTTTATTAGAAAACTTAAATTATGTTTCAAGAGCTTTATCCAACAAAAATTTAATACCAGTTTTAGCAGGAATTAAATTTGAATTAAAAAAAGATGGATTATATTTAATGTGTAGTAATGATGATATTACTATTGAAAATTATATATTGAAAAAAGATATTGATGAAGTTAATGAAGTAGGTAATATAATTATTCCTGGCAGATATTTTGTTGATATTATAAGAAAAATTCCAAACGAATATATTAAAATTAAAACAGATGGATTAAAAATAATAATAAATACAGATACAGGAGAATATAATTTAAATGGAATTGCTTCAACAGAATTTCCTAATAGAAAATTTGAATTAAATGAAAAACCAATAATTGTAAGTAAAACAAATTTAAAAGATATAATTGATCAAACTTCTTTTGCAATATCTACACAAGAATCAAGACCAGTATTAACAGGAATAAATTTAAAAGTAGAAAATAAAAATTTAAAATGTATAGCAACAGATTCTTATAGATTGTCTGAAAAAACAATAAATTTAGTGGAAAAAGTAAAAGAAGAAATAAATATAATTATTCCTGGAAAAAATTTAATTGAGTTATCTAAAATGTTTGATGATAAAGAAGAAAATATAGAAATTCATATATTTAGTAATAATGTATTATTTAAATTTAATAATATAATATTTCAATCAAGATTATTAAACGGAACATATCCAGACACATCAAAATTAATAGTAGGGGAATCAATTTTAAAAGTAATTGTGAATAAAGAAGAATTATATAATATAATTGATAGAGCTGCATTATTAACTTCAGAAAAAGATAAAAATGTAGTAAAAATGGAAGTTATAAAAAACAAAATAATTGTAAGTTCTATTTCTCAGGAAATAGGTAAAATAGAAGAAACAATGAATATTAACAAAGATAATAATAAAGAAATGAGTATAGCTTTTTCATCAAAATATATGATGGATGCAATAAGAGCTTTTAAAAAAGAAAATATTGAAATTAATTTATCCGGTGAAATAAAACCAATAATTATTAAATCAGAAAACGAAGAGGATTTAATAGAATTAATTTTACCAATAAAAACTTTTTAATTGTTATTTATATCGTTTTTCTTTATAATATCTAATTGAGAAAAGGTGATATTATGGATTATGAAATAGTAGTTGTAGGCGGCGGACACGCAGGGTGTGAAGCCGCTCTTTCGTGTTCTAGATTAGGACATAAAACATTATTAATAACAGGTAGTTATAATTGCATAGCAAATATGCCTTGTAATCCATCAATAGGAGGATCTGCAAAAGGAATAGTTGTTAGAGAAATTGATGCA
>CAZPCX010000002.1:0-1974 GCA_964585265.1 uncultured Muribaculaceae bacterium
TGATAATCCTGCATACCATAATTTAAGTTTTTCTGAGAAAGATTTTCTTTCTGATTTCTTCTTTTCTATTCCTTCTTCTTTTGCTTTCTTAATTAGTAATGCTTTCTCTTTTCTTTGAGATAAAGCTTCTCTCTTTTCCTTATTAATTCTTTCAGACTTAGCTATCTTTTCTATTAAATACTTTTGTTTCTTCTTACTTAATTCATCTTTTTTCTTCTTTTTTCTATCTGCATAATCACTATATGACATATATATCTTTTTCATTAAATTACCAGGTGCTAATACAAATGCTTTAAGTAAAAATTTACCAATCTTTATCCAAGTTCCTTTAAATCCTTTTATAAATTTAACAAATGAAGATCCTATAGTTTTCAAACCAATCCAAAAAGATTTAAATATATATTTTATAAAACCAAATACAGCTAAAAACATATATTTAAAACTTAATAATACATGTTTGAAAAAGAAATATATTGATTTATATATATATTTGAACACATATATAAATCCCTTATATATATCAATAACAAAATACTTAATTAATCCTTTATATATATATATAATACCCATAACTACATTCTTAAAGAAGAATGCTAATCCCTTATATAAATAAATACCACTATACTTAAATAATAAATATACTGTAATCCCTAAATACTTGAATCCTAATAAGACATGTTTAAAAATATATATAATTGTTTTATATAATCCTTTAAAGAAGTACTTAATACCAATAATAAAACCTTTTATTAAAAGTTTTAATACTTTATATATACCTAAGAATATATATTTTATACCATTATATACACATTTAAAGAACTTAAATAAATATATAAACATATATTTAAATACAGAAAAAATAGAAATAAATAAATATTTTATTCCTAAAAATATATGTTTAAATACAAATATAAAAACTTTTGCTACAGAGACAACAATAATTTTTAAAATCTTAACAAGAGATTTAAAAAAATTAGCTAAGTTCTTAAACAACTTAAATCTCATGTAAACACCTCCGAGCCAACACCCCTACTATGTAAAAATTATATCACAATAATTCAATTAATTAAATGTTTTTTTGCTTTATTAAGCATTTGTAATTCTATTAATATCTTTATTCTTCTAACAATATATTTATTTGGTATAGATTTCAACAATAACTTACATGTTTTTATTTCTAAATCTATATAATCTTTATATATCTTTTCTTTATTCTTTAATAATATTGGACCACATCTAATATTGAAATTACTATATATTTTCCTGCCTTTTTTAAATAAAATGATAGTATAAAATATATTATTCTCTTTAATAATTTTCTCATCAACAATATAGTAACCAATACTAACTATATATTTTCTAATTTTTTGAGGAAACGTATTAGATTGTACAATAATAGTATTAATATTATTTAACTTATTATTACCATCTTTTAGTATATTAATTATCTTATTATAACCAAGACCAGACATAACAATAGTATCAATTACATCATTATTATTTAATACATTTAATCCATCACCACATCTTAAATCAATATTATTAGATAACTTATGTTTTTCAACTGTTTTCCTTGCAGAAATAATGGCATCTTCTACAATGTCACTTGCAATTATCTTTTTTAATTTTTTATTTTTTACTAAGTAAATATCTAATAAAGCATGATCACAACCAATATCTATTATCTTATCTTTAGATTCAATATAATTAGCAATTGAAATCAATCTTTCAGATATATTAGTCATTTAAATAATCTTTAAATTCTTTCATAAATTCTTCGTCATTTAATAAATCAATAATATTATCATTATCAATCTCACCGTCAGTATTTAACATTGGGTCTAAAAAATCAAGAAATTCCTCTATAGAATCCTCTAAGTTAGTATTTAACCAATCAATTACATAATTTGGGTAATCAGCATCTTCAGGTACATCTTCATTATATCGCCGC
This sequence comes from uncultured Muribaculaceae bacterium, assembly GCA_964585265.1. GTDB lineage: Bacteria > Bacillota_I > Bacilli_A > RF39 > UBA660 > JAQVSJ01. The sequence goes on from CAZPCX010000002.1 coordinate 1,952, forward strand.
ACTTTGCGTTGCCGACTGTACCG
>CAZPCX010000002.1:1984-22536 GCA_964585265.1 uncultured Muribaculaceae bacterium
CCTTTAACTTTCTTGAACGAGATGGATGTCTTAGTTTTCTTAAAGCTTTTGCTTCAATTTGTCTAATTCTCTCTCTAGTTACTCCAAACATATTACCAACTTCTTCTAGAGTTCTACAAGTACCATCATCTAAACCAAATCTATATCTTAATACTTGAGCTTCCCTATCTGTTAAAGTAGATAAAGCCATTCTTATTTCATCCTTCAATAATTCATTAATAGTATAATCTTCAGGGCTCATATTACTTTCATCTGGTATAAAGTCTGCAACAGATGAATCTTCATCTTCCCTAGTTGGTTTTTCCAATGATATTGGATCTACATCTATCTTAATTATTTCAATAATCTTATCAACAGTGCATTCCATCTTATCAGCTAACTCTTGTTCAGTTGGTTCCCTATTTAATTCAAGAGTTAATTGTCTTTGAATTCTCTTAAGTTTATTAATTGTTTCAACCATATGAACAGGTACTCTAATAGTTTTAGCTTGGTCTGCTATAGCTCTAGTTATTGCTTGTCTAATCCACCATGTAGCATATGTAGAAAATTTAAATCCCTTAGTAGCATCAAACTTCTCTACAGCTTTCATTAATCCCATATTCCCCTCTTGAATAAGATCAAGGAAAGATAAATTTCTACCTACATATCTTTTTGCAATGCTAACTACTAAACGCAAATTACCTTCTGCTAATTTATTCTTTGCCTCTTGTTCACCTCTAGTTACCCTATCAGATAAATCAAGTTCCTCCTCAGAAGATAACAAACTAATCTTACCTATTTCTTTTAAATACATTCTTACCGGATCATTAATACTAACATTCTTTGGTATAGATAAATCTTCAATTATTGCTTCTGGTGTTGCTTCAATCTCTTCATTATCAGCTTCTTTATTAACAATTTCTATACCTAAATCATGAAATACATTGTATATTTCATCTAAAGAATCAGCATCCATTTCCAATCCTTTTAATTCAAGAGCTAAATCTTCAAATGTAATATATCCTTTGTCTTTTCCAAGTTTAATTAACGATATCTTTCTTTCTTCAAATGTTTTTATTTCTTTCATATTTGTTCTCTCACTTTCAATTTTGAAATTTCTTTTGCAATTTCAGTTTTTCTATCACTATCTATTTCACTTTTAAAAAGATTAGTTAATCTTTTTATTTCTTTTTCTACATTATAATCATTTAATAGATTAACATAATCCATTATTTCTTCATGTGTATAATTTTCACTTATATCCATAATATTAATAGTTGATAATGCATCAACTAATTCTTGTTTATCTCCAAGATAAGCTATAAAGTCTGCAATATTAATTTCTTCATACTTCTTATAATAAGATAATATTTCACTTACCAAATATCTAAAATTCTGAGTTGGTAAGAAACATTTATTATTTTCATATATTTTTATTACCTCAGGATATCTAATCATATAGTAAATTAATCTTCTTTCAGCTTTATCATACTTATCAAGTACTATTCTTTTTTCTTTTACTTCTTCATACTTTATAATAGTATTCTTCTCATTCTTTAGCATATTATTTAAAGTAACAACACTAACATTAGTCTCATCACTTAATCTCTTTAAAGTTATTTCAACAATAACTTTATCTTGTTCATTTTTAAGTTCTGACACAACATTCTTAATATAATTAGAAACCTCTTCACTATTATCAAAATTTGTATTACTCTTATAATAATTAACTTTATAATCTAAATAACCATTAGCCATTTCAACTTGTTTCTTAAAGTCATCAACACCATATTTCTTAACATAATCATCTGGATCAAGATTATCTTTTAATCTCATAATTCTAGGAGTAATATTATTCTTAATCAACTCTAAAGAACATGCTAAAGTAGCTTTTTCTCCTGCAGAATCTCCATCAAAACACAATACAACATTAGGTGATAACTTCTTAATTAATGATGCTTGATCATTAGTAACAGCAGTTCCCATAGTAGCAACTACATTTTTAATTCCATTTTTATATAAAGCAATTACATCCATAAATCCTTCAGTTATAATTACATATCTTTCTCTTCTAGATTCATCTTTTGCTCTATGATAGTTATATAGTAACTTACCTTTTTTAAAAATCTCACTCTCTTTTGAATTAACATACTTAGCAGAATCATCACTATCATAAATCCTACCACTAAAAGCAACAACTCTTCCTTCTATATCCCATAAAGGAAACATAATTCTATTAGAAAACGTATCGTATACTCTATTTTCATTAGTAGATGATATTCCACTATCTATTAGATGTTTATCACTATAACCCTTTTTTATTAACATATCTGATAAAGTATTCTTAGTAGAAAGACCTACTCCAAATTCCTTTATTAACTCATCAGTAATACCTCTATTATTTAAGTATTCCTTCGCTTTTTTTCCATCAGAAGTATTTAAATTATTTTGATAAAACTTGTTAGCAATATCATAAATATCAAATAGTACTTTTTCCTTATCATTATAAGATTTAACAATCTTTTGAGCATCTAATTCAACTTTAACTCCAACCTTATCTCCAACTAACTTAACAGCTTCCACAAAACTTAAATTCTCATAATCCATAATAAATGAAAATACATTACCATGTGCTCCACATACAAAACAAGTATATATTTGTTTTTCTGGCGAAACACTCATACTAGGATTATGATCATCATGAAAAGGACATACTCCAAAATAATTCTTTCCTTTTTGAATTAATGGAATATAGTCCGATATTATTTCTACTATATTTGATTTACTTCTAATTTCAAGTATTTTTTCTTGAGATATAGCCATACCAATCACACCCTATCAATATATTCCCTATAACTTTTATAATTCCCCTATCCATGTAGGTTTATTTTCAAATTCTAGCAATTCATTACTTATAGGATGATAAAAAGATAACTTATAAGCATATAAATGAATTTGAATACCACTCTTATCAATACCATATCTTTGATCTCCATATATTGGAAATCCAGCATTTGATAATTGTATTCTAATTTGATGATGCCTACCAGTTAATAAGTTAACTTCAATTAAAGACATATCTGATATATATTTAATTAATTTATATTCTAAAATTGATTCTTTACCTGAATCACTTATCTTAGATGAAAAAGTTATTGAATCTTTTTCAATTAAATCAACTAACTTACCACTTTCATTTATATGATTATGAACTAATGCTAAATACTTCTTAGAAAACTTATGCTCTCTAAGTTGTTCACTTAATCTAGATGCTGCCTTTGATGTTCTTGCAAATACAATAATACCTCCAACAGGTCTATCTAATCTATGAACTAAACCAAGAAATACATTCCCTGGTTTATTATATTTATTTTTAATATAATCTTTTACAATAGATAATAAATCTAAATCCTTACTAGAATCTTCTTGAACAGGAATATTGCATTCTTTTTCAACAACAATAATATGATTGTCTTCATACAATACATTTATCTTATTCATCTTTTTCCCATCTTCCATATATACCACATGGTAAAACACACTCACTATCTTTAATAGGAAGTCCAACTTCACCACATGTAATAATTCCTTTATATTTCTTTTTAATCGTTAGATTAAGAATATTACCAAGTACACTTGAAGATAAACCAGTTGTATAAGAATTTATAAGAAAGAATAATGGATCATCACTTAATATATCATTACACAAATTAACTAATTCATATAAATCCTTCTCAATATCCCATACTTCTCCATTAGATCCTTTTCCATATGAAGGTGGATCCATAATAATAGCATCGTATTTACTCCCTCTTCTTATTTCCCTTTTAACAAATTTAATAACATCATCAACAATATATCTTATTGGTTTGTCACTTAAATTAGAAGAAGCTACATTCTCCTTTGCTAATTCAACAATACCTTTAGATGAATCAACATGAACTACAGATGCTCCTGCTGAAAGACATGCTACTGAAGCACATCCAGTATATGCAAATAAATTAAGAACATTAATACTTCTATTAGATTTATTAATCTTATTAATCATATAATCCCAATTAACAGCTTGTTCTGGAAATATACCTGTATGTTTAAAACCCATAATCTTAACATTAAAAGTTAAGTTTTTATATTTAACTAGCCATTTACTAGGAATATCATTCTTGCATTCCCAATTACCTCCACCTTTATCACTTCTATGATAAATAGCGTCATAATTATTCCATATAACATTTTTATTGTATATAATTTGTGGATCAGGTCTAACTAATATAATATTATTCCATCTTTCCATTTTCATTCCATCAGATGCATCTAATATCTCATAGTCTTTCCATTCATTTGCTAACAACATAAAAATCACCAATCTCATTATATCAAATTTTATATTAATATAATAGAAAAAAGGAACTAATTACTTAGTTCCTTTTATCCATTCGTTAAGCATATCTTCTGTCATAAATCCTTGTCTAATATCAATTTGCTTGCCATCTTTAAATAAAACAAGCGTTGGTATAGATGTAACATTAAACATACCTGCAAGATCTGGTTGAGCATCAACATCAATTTTAATTATCTTAATATCAGTATTCTTACCATTGAATTGTTCTAATATTGGTGTCAACATCTTACAAGGTCCACACCACATAGCAGAAAAATCTACAATAACAGTACCAGTACTAATAGCATCATTAAAATCCTTTGATTCAACATGTAACATAATTATTCCTCCTTTTCTATACTTTCTGATTTAATCTTACCAGACTCAATTAACTTCATAATATTTTCTCTAGTTATAAATTCATTATTTTCTAATATTTCATATATTTGCTGATCTAGATTTTCCTTCTCCTCACTATTTCTAAGTTCCCATATTTCAGTAAAAGTAGTAACAATATTAGCACTCAAACTTGATAATATTGGAGTCTTATTAAGTATATAATCCTTTGAATATGACTCATTCACTGCTTTAATATTTATTATTTGTGCAGATAACACTAACATAATAATAAATACAAATAAATATGCTTCAAAAAATCCTACAACAGCACCTAATATCTTAGATGGTATACCTAATATAACAGTCATCTTAAATAACTTCTCAATCCATCCAGATATAAGACATAATAACTTAAATGCTATTCCAAATATTATTAGCAACAATATAAATGCTATTACTTCATATAGTAATATATTTAATGATGATAAACCATCAAAATTAATAAACGGGAAATTGTTATGTAAGAACATTGCTAACGGCGTTTTAAATATAAATGCACCAACAAATACAGCAACACTTCCAACAAACTTAACTATTTGCTTTACAACTCCTCTTTTAAAACCTACAACAGCTCCACCTAATAATATAAGAATAACTATAACATCAACTATATTCATACTTATCCTCCATATCAATTATAATATATTTTTATGTAAAAATAAACATTATATGATAAAATTATATCAGGAAGTGATAACATGCAGAAAATATATAGTTATACAATAAGTGATAAAACAAAAGAAGAGATGCTTGAATACTTTCAAGATAAAAAAAGAGAAAAAACACCTCAATATGCTTTATTTCAAGCAGATGAAGCAGATACAATAGTAACATTATACGAATCAAATAAAGTTGTATTTCAAGGTATAAGTGCTGATATAGATGCCGAAATGTGGAAACAAAGAGAATATGCATTAACTGGTAAAATGCCAGTAGAAAAAGAGAAAAAAGAAAAGAAAGAAGAAATAGATACAAAAGATTACTACTTTAAAAATACAATTGGTAGTGATGAAGTTGGTACAGGAGATTACTTTGGACCAATAGTAGTAACTGCTTCTTATGTAAATAAAAAAGATATATCATTCCTAGAAGATCTTGGTGTAAAAGATTCAAAAAAGATAACAGATGATAAAATAATCCAAATAGCACCACAATTAATAAAAAGAATACCATATACAACAATATTATTGAACAATACTGATTATAATAATTCATATAGCAAAGAAGTAAATATGAATAAAATAAAAGCAATACTTCATAACAAAGCATTACTACAATTAAAAAATAAAGACTTTGATTATGACATGATAGTAGTAGATCAATTTGCTAAGCCATTCGTTTACTTTAGTTACTTAAAAGAAATGACAAATGTAGTAAGAAATATAGATTTTACTACAAAAGCAGAAAGTAAATGTCTATCAGTAGCATGTTCTTCTATAATAAGTAGATATATATTTTTAAAAGAAATGAAAAAGCTTAGTGAACAATTAAAAATAGAACTACCTAAAGGTTCATCAACAATAGTTGATGAAGTTGCTAAGAAAATAGTAGAAAAATATGGTAAAGACAAGTTAAAAGATATAGCTAAATTAAACTTTAAAAATACAGAAAGAGTATTATAAAAGATCTTCATAGAAGATCTTTTATTATTAATTTAATTGAATTATTTCAGCTTCAGTTGCAGGATATACTGAATGCCAACCAACAAGTGGTAATATTTCTAACATATTATATGCTACAAACAAATGATCATTATAAATATATAAACTAAACTTATCATAGCGATTATTAATATATTCTACATATGTATCAATATTGTTTTTAAATTCGTTGAAATTTATTAAATCTTCATCAGCATCTAAAAACATTTCAGTTCTATCAGAATATAATTCGGTCAACGCTCCGGCACCTGGTAGCCATTCTTCTTGAATAGAAATAATATCATTTAATATCATTGTATAAACATCTTCAATATCAATATTAAATATTGTTAACATTTCCTCATTAGTTATTACTCTGTTATTTTTCAAATCAATATTCAAAGAATAAATCTCAAAATCTCCAAGATGGAAGCATGGAATCCCATCTTTTTCTTCAGTATAAACGGAAAATATATCACCATATATATCATATATAATTGAGTTTTCTAATTCTGAAGTCGTACCATCTACCCTATCATTTAAACGATTAGTAAAATTTAAGTTTTTTACTTCGAATTCCCAAGTAGCTATTGCCGGTAAATTTTTGAATGCTACTTCTTTCAACTTATTAAATTCAAAATATCCCTCTTCACATGCTCCTTCATAGATAATCTTTACCTCTTCAGTGTCAGAAACAGTTATATAGTCATTTACGTTTCTACTGGAATTAATTTCATCTATTTCGGTATAATTATTGTTTTTATTTGTATTATTAGTTTCACTTATATTATCTTTATTATAATAAAAACTAAAATAAACAATAACTCCACACAAAATTAATGTAAATACAACTGATAATATAATAATTAGAGTCTTTCTGTCTTTCCTTTCTACGATTATTTCTTTTTCTACAATCTTTTCCTTTTCTTCCATCTTTATTTTTCCTTCTTTCTATTTTTATTATATCACAACTATAATATATTGATTAAAAGTAATATGTAAAGTATGTAAAAAAATAATCAATTTGATTATTTTTTTAATTCAATATTATTGTATATGGTTCAGTTATAACATTAAGTGTCTTCCAATCTAAAAGAGATAAAATTTCTACTAAATCATAAGTTACATATAATTTGTCATTTTTAATATATAAAACAAAAGCGTCATATTTATTACTAAGATATTCTATATGATCATCAAAATTTTCTTCAAGTACAGTTGTATCTTGCGTTAAATTATAAATATTAGCTGGTAAATATTTTGATGATTCATCATAATAATCATCTGGAAAAGATCCTCCTGTAAGGCTTTGACTTCTTTCAATAAGATCATTTAATAATATAGTATAAAGATCATTTATATCAATTTCAAATTTATCTAACATTTTTTTATTTGTCATTAATTTATTGTTGTTTAAATCAATATTTAAAGAATAAAAATTATATTCGTTAAAATAAGTACACAAAAGTGTATCATATTCTTCAGTATATATTGATAGTATATTGTCATGTATTTCATATATTAAACTATTTGATAACTCTGAATCTGTACTTACAATATCTCCATCCGATAAATCTCCTACAAAACGAGTATTTTCCAAATTGAAATTTTCAGTAACCTTTTGGGGTAAGTTTTTAAAAGAAATTCTTTTTAACTTAACAGATGAAGAATAATCACTCGATAATCCACATGGTGAATCATCATTTGGAATAAAAGTTACCGTTTCTTCGGCAACAGAAACATAATCATTTACATCTTCACTATTAATAATATTATAATTTCCATCATAGAAAAAAGCAAAGTAAGCAAATATAACAAACAAAACAGTTGCAATTGTTGATAAAAATATTATTGTAAATTTAATTGGGCTCTTTTTGTTTTTAATTTCTCTCATTTTTATATTCCCTTTCTATTTTTATCATATCATATTTTTATAAATAAAGATAATCAAAATGATTGTATTTAAACTATCTAAAGAATACCATATATATTAAGAATGCTAATGATAATAATGATATTATTATCCCATTAATTATTGATGATTTACTACTCTTATATTTAATTCCAACAGCAGAAGATATTACTAATCCTCCAAGTAATCCTCCTATATGAGCAGCATTACCAATACCTGGTATAGTAAATCCTATAAATAGATTTAATAATATTATTGGTACTATTCTCTTTATTACTGAGTTTCCAAGATATGCTCTGAAATAGAATCCAAAGTATAACATTGCACCAAGTAAACCAAATATAGCACCACTGGCACCTGCTGATATTGTTGCTTCTGGTAAGAACACTAATGACAATAATGACCCTATAACAGCACTAAACATATATATTATTATGAATTTATAATGACCAAAGAATGACTCTATTTGTGATCCTAATATCTTTAATGCATACATATTAATAGCAAGATGAAATATTCCTATATGAAGAAATGCTGCTGTAATTATTCTATAATATTGATGACCTTCTACAACTGATTCTTTCAATAATGCTCCAAATCTATATAAAGTATAAATATCATTACTACCTTCTCCAAATAAATACATTAAAAGAAATATAAACATATTAATAGCTATTAAAGCATATGTAACATATGGTTTCTTATCTTTTAATACTTCCTCTGCCTTCTTAGCTTCAATCTTATTTTTCTTATTTATATCATCTGTTATCTTAGTAAATAGTTCTAAACCTTTTTCATTAAATTTCGTCTTTTTATTAATATCCGGGAAGAAAGAAATTACTTCTTCTTTTTTTAATCCATTATCTTTAATGTTTATACAATTAATATTATTAGAACTTTCTAATTTGACATAGTCTCCTAAATCCATATATAAAGATAATGCATTTATTTTCAAACTAAAAGTTCTAAGTTTTATTTTACTTAGAATTTTACCAGTCTTAAATATATCAAAATTAAATTGTTCTTCATTATGAATATATCCCATCATTATTCTTACTATTTTATATGGTCCATTTAAATTCTCTAACCATATCTCATCTGTTACGCCATGTAATATTATTGGATTATATCCTTTTTCTGTAATAAAGTAATGAAGTAACTTCATTACTTGTAAATCTTTATCATTTACTGGAACCTTTTTCATATGTCCTCCTATTTAGATAATATATAATTTGCTACATACACTCCATTTGAATTTGATTGTGCTATACCTCTTGTAATTCCTGCACCATCACCAATTGTAAATAATCCTTTTACTTCTGTTTCAAAATTATTATCTACCTTAACTCTATTATTATACAACTTACACTCTACTCCATATAATAAAGTCTCACTAGAACTAAAACCTGGAGCTACTCCATTTAAAGCTTCAATCATTTCTTCTATATCTTTTATTATTCTATAAGGTAATACTAATGCTAAATCACCTGGTTCAGCATCCTTTAAAGTTGGTACAACATTACCTCTATATAATCTATCATAAGTTGTTCTTCTTCCTCTTTTAAAATCTTCATATCTTTGAACAATTATTTTACCATCACCAAGCATATTTGCTAATCTTGCTATTGATTTAGCATATCCAATTGAATCCTTAAATGGTTGAGTAAAATGTTTAGATACTAATAATGCTACATTAGTATTATCAGTCTTACTATTCTTATATGAATGTCCATTTACAGTAATTAAATCATCATATCTTTCAATAGATACTTCACCTGATGGATTTTGACAAAAAGTTCTAACCCTATCATCAAATGTTTTAGAGTTATATAAAAACTTACCTTCATATAAATACTTATTTATATCTTCCATAACTTCATTTCTTACTTCAACTCTAACACCGATATCTACAGTAGATGGTTCACTAACTATATTATGTTTATCACATATATTTCTTAACCATTCTGATCCTTCTCTACCAACAGATAATATTACATTCTCTGCATAATACTTATCTTTACCTACAACTACACCTTTAATACTATTATCTTCAATAATAATATCATCAACTTGTGTATTAAATTTATATTCTACACCCTTTTCTTCAAGATACTCTTCCATCTTAGTAAATATCTTATAACTCTCTTCAGTTCCAATATGTCTAACTGGACAAGTAACTAATTTTAAATTATTTATTATCGCTTTACTCTTCAACTCTTTAATTTTATCATTATATTCAATTCCATATACCTTCTTATCAGCTCCAAAAGACAAATAAACTGAATCAATATAATTAATCAATTCTTGAGTCTTTTCATATCCAATATATTCAGGTAAATTCCCTCCAACTTCTGGAGATAAAGAAATCTTACCATCACTGAATGCACCCGCTCCACTAAATCCAGTTGTTATATTACAAGGACTACAATGTGCACATACATTTGTTTTTCTCTTTGGGCATATTCTTTTCTTTATAGAATTTCCTTTTTCAATCATCAATACTTTCTTCTTACTTTTGTTTACCAATTCATAAGCTGCAAATATACCAGAACATCCAGCACCAACAATTATTACATCATATTTATTCATAAACCCTCCTACTTGAACATATTTAATATTTCATTGAACTCCTTAGGTAATTCTGAATCAAACTCTAAATATTCCTTAGTCTTAGGATGTATAAATCCAATTGTCTTAGCATGTAGCATTTGTCCATAATCATTAATCTTCTTCTTAAATCCATATATTGGATCATTTACAATTGGATAACCAATATAATTCATATGTACCCTTATTTGATGTGTTCTACCTGTTTCTAATATACACTCAATTAAAGTAGCTCCATTCAATCTCTCTAATACCTTAAAGTGAGTAATTGCGTGTTTGCTATTTACTTCAGTCACTACCATTTTCTTTCTATCAACTGAATCCCTGCCAATCGGTGCATCAATTGTACCAGTATCATGTTGAATAACACCTTGTACCAATGCAATATACTTCCTTAATACAGTCTTATCCTTCAATTGATTAGATAAATCTAAATGAGAATCATCATTCTTTGCTACTAATAATAAACCACTTGTATCTTTATCTATTCTATGAACAATACCTGGTCTTATACCATTACTACTTAATTGACAATAATACATAAGACCGTTTACTAATGTACCAGAATAGTGACCAATAGATGGATGAACAACAATACCACTTGGTTTATTTATTACAATGACATCATCATCCTCGTAAACTATATTTAAATCCATTTTCTCAGCCTTTATCTCATAGTTCTCTACTACTTCATCTATTTTAATTTCATCGTCTGTTCTAACAATATAATGGTTTTTAATTAACTTATCATTAACTAATACATTACCATTATCTATTAACTTTTGTACCTTACTTCTAGTAATATTTAAAATATCTACTAAATACTTATCAATTCTTATATCACTAGTATCTTCATCTACATTTATTAATTTCATCTTTCTCTCCTCTAGTCATATAAGTACCTGCTAATACAACTGCTCCAATAACAATGCACATATCTGCTACATTAAATACCGGGAAATCATATCCAAATAAATATATATCTATAAAATCCACTACATATCCATATACAATTCTATCTATTAAATTACCAATAATACCAGATATTAATAATGAATAAGATAATACTTCAATCTTCCTAATATTCTTATCATCAAAAATATACTTAATCATAATTACTAATACAAAAATAGATAACACAATAAAAAAGATTCTACCACCCTGTAATATACTAAATGCTGCTCCTTCATTCTTTACAAAAGTTATATATAAGAAATTATTTATAAGCTTTATACCAGTTGAAGGTTCAATATTACTAATAACTATTATCTTTGATAATTGATCTATAATCAACATAATAAAAGACAATATAAATATTTTCTTTTTCATAATATCACCACTACAATTTTACCAAATAAAAACAAAAAGCACAATCGTGCTTTATTCTCATTCAATACTAATATTTATAGGACTCACTGATTCATAATAATATATATACTTAATAGTTAATTGATCTTTAGTTAATACCATATACTCTAATATATTTGATTCATCATACTTCTTTTCAAATGTAATATCAGAATAGCTTAATACTTGTAAATTATTTTCAAAACTAACTTCAACACTATCTCTCATTAAATCATCTACATATGATTTATTTAAATAATTCATATCTAATCCACTAATAATAGGTTCATTATATATAATATATATTTCATTATCTAATACATACCAATTATCATAATGTCTATAATATTTATACTCTAATCCTTCAACTCTCTTAGTAAGAGTCATCTCATCATTGTATTTAGTACCAAATAATATATATTCTATATCATTGTTATTAATCTCATATCTATATTCATATTTAACATCGCTAGTTTTAACTTCGTTAACTTCTTCTTTTCTATTATAACTAGTATATACAATTAACGCTACGAAAAAGAAAACATAAAATATATAAAATGCTTTTCTCTTTAAATCATCACTTATACCTTCAAATTTAAAAAATTGTTTAATCTTTTTCATATGTCACCTATTCTAATATCTTACCAACTAATTTATCTTTACCTTGTATTCCATTTATAAATTCAGAAGCAAGCATTCTTTTCTTACCTTCTAATTGCAATTCATTAATAATTATTTCACCATTACTTGTTTTAATACCAAATCCATCATTATATAACTTAACTATCTCACCATTGTATTTATCCCCATAATGACCATCACCTATTCTACATTTATATATCTTACATATCTTACCTTCATATATACAATATGCTGCAGGAATAGGATATAAACCTCTTACTTTATTAAATATTTCCCAACTTGTCTTATAAAAATCAATCTTTTCATCTTCTCTTTTAATATTAGTTGCAAAAGTGATTTCATTTTCATCTTGTTTAACCCTCTTTGCAGTCTTATTAAATATACTTGGTAGAGTACTCATTAGTAAATCTCTTCCCATAATACTCAATCTATCATGTAATAGTAATAAATTATCATCATCACTAATCTTAGTTACTGATTGACTAATAATATCACCAGCATCCATAGCAGGATTCATATACATAATAGTTATTCCTGTTTCAGAATATCCATTTAATAATGCTCTATGAATTGGAGCTCCACCTCTTAATTTTGGTAATAAAGAAGCATGTACATTAACACATCCAAATTCAGGATAATCAAGAATCTCACTAGGTATTATTTGTCCATAAGCACAAGTAACAACAATATCAGGTTTTAATTCAATAACTTCATAAAATTCTTTTCTAATTTTTAAAGGTTGAATTACTTTAATATTATTCTTTAATGCAAGTTCTTTAATTGGACTAAACTTTGAAACACCATTAATTATATTATCTGGTTGTGTTATTACTCCAACAACATTGTAACTATTAATAAGTGCTTCTAAAATAGGAACAGCGAACACAGGTGTACCCATAAATACGACTCTATGATCTTTCATATTTTCCTCCCCTTTATATCCATCTTGTTTGACTAATAAATGTTTCTAAATTATCATCATATTCTCTTGAAAAATTGATTATATATTCAAAGAATTGATCTATATACTTAATAAAATTATCTTTAAATATTGAATCTTTATCTAATGTAGAACATAACTTCTTTGAAAAATTATAATCATCTATATATTTATATATTACTCTATCAATTGCTTCACCTTTTGACTTCATCTTCTCATCTGTTAAATCCAACTTATCAATATAATCTTTATATAGACTCACCAATTTTATACTAAATAAATCATCTTCCATAAATTCTTCTTTAATAATTTCATCATAGTGCTTAAACCTTTCAACCATATAACCCTCCTAATTAAATAAATTCGTAATATCCTTTATAGTTATTATAACCATTAATACCATTAATAACAAGAAACCAACTGCATTAATAACATTTTCTACTTTTGGATTTGCTGGTTTTCCTCTTACCTTCTCAATACCTAACATTAGTAATCTTCCTCCATCAAATGCAGGAAGTGGTACTAAATTTATAAAACCAAGGTTAATACTTAATACTGCTATCAAATACATTATACTAATGATTCCACCACTGCTTTGATCATCAATAACACTATATATACCAACTGGTCCCGATAAACTTTTAATACTTAATTTACCAACAAATAAATTACCAATTACATTAAATATTGTTTTAAAAGTTGATATAAATTCAGTAAATGCATACTTTAACGAGGGAATAAAGCCATATTCTTTTTCAACACTTCCACCAAAGCCATATATATATGTATTTTCTTCTTCTAGAGTTGGAATTATTGATATTGATTTAATATTACCTTCAGTATCTTTAACCTCTAAATTAATAGTGCTCCCTTTATCTATAATCTCAAAATGTAATAAGATATCATTCCAATATTTTACCTTTTTATTATCTATTTTTAATATTAGATCTCCTTCTCTTAATCCTGCTTCATAAGCACTATAACCTTGCTCAGATAAACCAACAACAGTATTATTGTTCCTAGTACCATCTGTCAATCCAATTACAAATAACAATAAAATTCCTAATATAAAATTAAATACTGCTCCTGCTGATATAACTAAAAATCTTTGTAGAAAAGTCTTAGAACTTAATAACTTATCTTTACTAACACCTTCACCATCATCATCTTCCCCAGCCATCTTAACATATCCACCTATTGGAAATAATCTTATTGAATAAAGAGTTTCATCATTCTTTCTTCTAAAACTAAATATCTTAGGACCCATACCTAATGCAAACTCATAACAATGTATTTTCGCTTTCTTTGCAAATATAAAATGTCCTAATTCATGTATAAATATTATTACTCCTAAAACAATTATAAAATATAAGATTGTCATAAAACCTCCTGTTATAAAATTGATATAAAAAATAAGAATCCATATGCTACAAATATAACACTGTCTAATCTATCTAATACTCCACCATGACCTGGCATAATATTAGAAAAATCTTTCTTATTGTAATATCTCTTTATAGAACTAAAGAATAAGTCTCCTAATTGTCCTAATAAAGTTAATAGTAACATTATACAAACTAAATAAAATACATTAACCGAATCATTAATAGTCATATAGTAATAAGTACTTGCTATCATAGTTCCAAATACAGAACCAACTATTAACCCTTCAACTGTTTTCTTTGGTGATATCTTTGGACATAATTTATGTCTTCCTGATAAACTACCACCTAAATATGCAAATGTATCTGTTGCAATAGTAATTAAGAATAATAATATAAAATACTTAATATCATATGTTCTTACTAATATAAATATATTAAATGCAATACCTATAAACAGAACACTACCTATTAAGAATAGGGCATCATTAATATTATATTTTTCATTATCATTAATAAATATAATAGGTAATAATAACAATAAGAATAGTACAGTAGTACTTGTATAATTAATACTTAATATCATCTCTTTATTATAAGCATTATTAAACATAATAAATATTATTAGTAAATATGATAGCATTTTAATAACAAATGGAAAATTCTTCTTAATCTCTCTAATATTTATTAATTCTTTTAATCCTAATACCCCTAAAATAATTAATGAAAACTTAAATAAATTTCCACCAAATATTATAACTGGTATAAATATAGCTAAAGCTATTGCAGCACTTATTAATCTTTGTTTCATATTTTATCACCTATTTAAATTATATTACAAAACACATGTTATATCAATATAAAAAGAGCTTTCGCTCCTTTAATAAGTATCTATATTAATTATTACTCTCTTATTGTCTTTTAAATATGAACTTGCTTGTACAATATTTCTTATCGAGTTAGCAATTTTGCCACCTCTACCAATCAATATACCCGCATAATTAGCGTCAACTAATACTTGAATTAAAATTGAATCATCGTCCGTCTCAAATTGTTTTACTGATACACTCTCTGGATCAAGTAATAAAGATTTAACAATATACTCAGTTAATTCTACTAATTCCATATTATTTACCTTCTTTTTTATCTTTATATTTCTTTAATATTCCAGCATCTCTTAATAATATCTTTACAGTATCAGTAGGAGTTGCTCCTTTTTCTAACCAAGCTAAAACTTTTTCTTCTTCAATTTTAACTTCTGCTGGTTTAGATAAAGTATTATAAGTTCCTAATAACTCTAAAAATCTTCCATCTCTAGCATATCTAGAATCTGATGCTACTATACGATAAAATGGTTTCTTTTTTGCACCCATTCTTCTTAATCTTATTTTAACTGCCATAATAACCTCCATTTCACTAAAAGAATAGCATAATTATCTAATGCTGTCAACCTTTTGAGTTGACACTTCGTAATCTTTATAAAACAACTTGTCAGGTGTTGTATTTAGAATGTTTGAGATCCTGTAAGCTAAATCATATGTTAATTTTCTCTTATTATTTTCAATCTGACAATAATAAGATTTACTTATCTTTAATAAGTTAGCCATATCTTGATGTGTTAAATTATTTTCTCTTCTTTTTAAATATAAAGTTTCATATTTCATATTACACCTCAAAATTCACAACCAGATGCTTTTATTTCAGCAGATGATTTACTATGACCTGCTAAAGTTTTATTAAACACTGTTGTCATTGTTCTACAATCTGCTACAAAGAACCAATTATCTGATTCAGTTGGATTTAATGTTGCTAATATAGATGCTCTTCCAGGACTACATATTGGTCCTATTGGAAGTTTACCTGCCATACTAGGAAGTCTTGTATTATATGGATTAATATTATCTATTGCAGATTGAGGTATTACTGGATTTGTAGACATATCTAATCCAACTCCATAATAAGTAGTTACATCGCTACCTAGTGTCCAATAATTTCTAAGTCTCTTAAATAATACTCCTGCAATTAATGCTCTATCATCATCAAATCTTCCCTCTAGTTCAACAATACTAGCCATAGTAAGTATTTCATGTATTGAGTAATTAGAGTCTTCTATATCCGATTTATATGTTGTTAATACTACATTCATTTGATTAAGCATCTTCTCTATAATAAATTTAACACTTGAATTTTTCAATATAGTATAAGTATCTGGGAATAAATATCCTTCTAGTGGATATCTAATATTAGTATTCTTAACAGTATCTGATAAGAACCAGTAAGATGTAATTAGTGAATCTATATATTCATCATCATTTAATACTAAATAAATAGATTCTTCTGTATTACTAGTATTATTTACTATTAGATTTACTAGATCTTCAATATCTTGTCCTTCTTTTAAAGTAATATTTATTTCATTCTTTTTGCTTACTTCACCATTTTTCATCATTCTAATTATTTTAACTGTACTATATGATTTATTTAAATCATATACTCCTGCTTGAAAATTATTAACACCAGTTAATTTAATAAATATCTTTGCCATAACATCATCTCTAATTATACCTTGTTGTTCTAATTCACTCAGTACTGTATTGATTGCTGTTCCTTTTTTTAATTCATATTCTATTAATTCATCTTTATTATAACCAGATAATTTAAATCCGAATAATATAAATATAATTACAAATAACAATGCAATTGATAATAATGCAATCTTAACAGACTTCTTTAGTTTTCTCTTCATACATTCTCCTTAGTAGCGTTATCTATATATTGTATAACATTATTAACTGTATTTTCAAAATTATCGTAATCAACATCAAACCACTTTACATTCATTTGATTGTTAAACCAAGTGTATTGTCTTTTTGCATAATGTCTACTATTTTTTTTAATTAAATTAATAGTTTCTTCTAATGATGTTTTTCCATCAAAATATAAATATAATTCTTTATAACCAATAGCAGTATTAATAGCTCTACTATTAATACCTTTATCGTAGAAGTTTCTAGCTTCTTTTTCAAGTCCATCTACAATCATTTTATCTACTCTATCATTAATAACTGAATATAATTTACTCCTATTTGTAGTAAGACCAATATTTATAGAATTGTATAATATTTCATTTGATTTATTTGAATAAGAATTATTTTCTAATCTATTTAACATTCTTACTAATCTTCTTCTATTGTTCTTATCAATTATTATAGAACTATTAATACTGATTATCTTCTCATATATTTCTAAATCAGACATATTATTATATTCATCTTTTATTAATTCTTCATTGAATACATAATCATATAAAATAGATTTAATATATAAACCAGTACCACCAACTATAATTATATTTTTATTTAATTTTAATAATTCATTTAATATTCTTCTTGCTTCAGTTTGATATTCATACACCGAATAATCATCACTTACATCTTTAATATCTATTAAATGATGTTTTATATTACTCATATCTTTTATTTTAGCAGTACCAATATCTAATCCTTTATATACTTGCATACTATCAGCATTTATTATTTCTGCATCATATTTCTTTGCAAGTTCAATACTCATCTTTGTCTTTCCAACTCCTGTTGGACCAACTACAGTAATAATCATACAACCCTCTTAAATAATTTCTCTAATTCATAATAAGAATAAAATATTATTGTTGGTCTTCCATGAGGACAAGTAAAAGGATTAGAACAAGTTCTTAGTTGTTCAATTAAACTTTCCATCTCTTTAAAACTTATATTCTCATTAGCTTTAATACTCATCTTACAACTTAGAGTAATTGCTATCTTTTCATTAAATTTATCTTTACTAAAATCTTTTTCTTTTACTGCTAATAAATCCAATATCTTTTTAATTGCTTCTTCTTCATTACCAATTGGTAACCATATCGGATGACTTCTAAATATCAATGTATTTTGACCGAAATCTTCAATAGAAAATCCATAATCTTCTAATATACTTATATTTTGTTTAACAATAATGTATTCGTTATATGGTAATTCTATATTAATTGGAAATAACATAGATGTAGTATCATTAGTCTTACCAATTACTTTAGTATAATATTCATAATTAACTCTTTCTTTTGCAGCATGTTGATCCATTAAATACATGCCATTATCATTTTGACAAACTATATAAGTTCCTCTTATTTCACCAATTGGATATAGTTCTGGTAATCTTTCTCCATCTACAATTAAATCTTCTTCTTTATTTTCTTCAATATTACCAAAATCCATTTTTATTTCTTCATAATTGCTAATTATTTTTTCTTCTTTTATTTCAATCTTAGGTATTAATCTAATAGAATTAAGACCATTAGTAATGGTATCATTTATTAAACTCTTTAGTTCTTCCATTTTACTAAACTTAATATCTTGTTTAGTAGGATGTATATTTACATCAATTAAAGTAGGATCTACTTTAATATTTAATACTACTATTGGAAATCTATCCTCTGGTTTATAAGTGTGATAACATTCATTAATTATTCTATTTAATTCAATATTCTTAACTACTCTACCATTAACTAAAGTAATAATATGATTTCTATTAGATTTAGTAATCTCTGGATATGATATATAACCATTAATATCATAATCATCATCTTCTCCATTAACTTCTATCATCTTTTTAGAAATATCTATTCCATATATTTTATTAATTACCTTTAGTTGATTACTAGATCCATCTGTGTTAAATATAACCTTTGAATCATTAGTAACAGTAAAAGATATATTAGTATAAGATAATGCTATCTTATTAATAAAATCTACTATACTAGCTAATTCTGAATATAAACTAGATAAGTGTTTTAATCTAGCAGGAGTGTTGTAAAACAAATCGTTAATAATTATTGTAGTACCTTTTCTTGCTTCACAACTCTTTTTATATAACTCTTTACCACCTTTAATATTAATTTCAGTACCAACATCTCCAGTACTTGTTTTCATAACTACATTTGATACAGACGCAATTGATGGTAGTGCTTCTCCTCTAAATCCTAAAGAATTAATTCTATATAAATCTTCTTCACTATATAGTTTACTAGTAGCATGTCTTTGAAACGCTAAAGAGGCATCTTCTGAATCCATGCCTTTACCATCATCTACTACTTTTATCTCTCTAACTCCAGACTCAAGAAGATCAATTTTAATCTTCTTTGATCCTGCATCTATACTATTTTCTACTAATTCTTTAACAACAGAAACACATTTCTCTACTACTTCTCCTGCTGCTATTTTATTAGATAAAATTTCATCCATTATTTTAATATTACTCATAATATCACCATATAAATTATATCATA
>CAZPCX010000003.1:0-21188 GCA_964585265.1 uncultured Muribaculaceae bacterium
ATCATCAGCAAAAGCAAGGATTTTACCTTCTTTTATTGTTAGTTTTCAACATTATAAGCCGTTTTTGTGGTAATATAATAACCGCAACGCGGATATTATACACACTTATGCATACCAAGCGTTCACAAGCTAAAATTAATAAGTCTTTATCATCAACTAAATTCTCTGCCATCTGATCACATCCAACAAAGCCACATGCACCACAATTATATCCCGGAAGCATATCTCTTATCTTACTAACATTCTTACCCTCCTTATTATTTAATATATATGAAATATATGTTAATAATATCGCTATAACAAAAGATATTCCAACAAATATTAATACCCCATTCATTTAATTCTCAACTCACAATCTTCATTACATCCTTTACACATACTATTACCTTTATTCTTTTTATATAAATATAAATTCAATACAATTAATACTATTACTATTATAAATCCCATTATACACCTACAAATCTTGAAAATATAAGAGCCATTATACCTGCTGCTATTAATGCAATTGGATATCCTTTAAATGATTTAATAACAGGACTCTTATCTATTCTAGTTCTCATTATTGAGAATAAATATATTACTAGAGTAAATCCAATTGAACTTCCTAAAGCATATATTAATGATTCTGAGAATGTGTAATTAGATTTAATGTTTATTAATACAACACCTAATACAGCACAATTAGTAGTAATTAATGGTAAATATATACCTAATAAATTATACAACGTTTTTGAATATTTTTTTAACACTATTTCAACTAATTGTACAAATGCAGATATAATTAATATAAACATTAAAGTTTGTAAATATAAAGTCTCAGTTGGTATTAATACATACTTATTTAAGAAAAAGGTTATTATAGAAGAACATAATATTACAAATGTAACAGCTACTCCCATACCTAATGCAGACTTCTCTTTATTAGATACACCCATAAAAGGACATACTCCAAGAAACTTATGAAGTAATATATTCTCAGATAATATTGATACAAATAATAAAGTAATTAAATTCATTTGGAATCACCTCTACTTCTTATTTTATTCATTATACCTAACAATATACCGAGAGTAATAAATGCTCCAGCACTTGTTAAGAATATATTATTTGGTAACATATAATTATTTGGAAATATACTAAATATAATCTTATCACCAAATATATTAGATAGATTATCAACAATAGTAAGACTATTATTACCTAATATCTCTCTTATTGATGCAAATAATACTAATGCAAATGTATATTGAATACCTGTCTTTAAAGCATCATTTATAGATGCTTTTACTTTATTCTTAGATGCATATGATAATACTCTACCAAGTATAATACAATTCACTGTAATAAGTGGTAAATACACTCCTAGAGCATCATAAACAGTAATTGAATACTTCTTAAGCAACATCTCAATAACAGTTACAAAAGTAGCTATAATTATAATATAAGAAGGTATTCTTAAATCATCACTAACATACTTAGATATTAATGAAATAATAATACTAGAAAATAGTAATACAAATGTTACTGATATACCCATAATTAAACCATTTTCAAATGTTGTAGTAATAGCTAAAGTAGTACACATACCTAATAACATTGAAAATACTGGGTTACCATCAAATAACCAGTTGAATAAATTAAACTTCTTTTTCATTTAACTCACTCTTTCTACTATATATAATACTAAAGAACATACAAAAGCAATTATAGAAAAATATATTATATACTTAATTCTATCTTTCATAACTATCACCATTATCCTTTATTACTTCCCTTATTATTTCTTTTAATGCATCTGAAGTAATTGTTACCCCAGATACTGCATCAACATTATTTAAATTAGATTGACCATTCATTAACTTATTAATGTAATCTTCTCTTTCAATTGCTGACCATTTAGTTTCAGCACTACTATTTAGAATATCAATAGTAGTAACAATACCATTATTAATAGTCACCTTAGCTGTTATTAAACCCCATCCCTTAGCACTTACTTCATATATATAATTATCACCAATCTTATCAATATTAATAATAGTTATAGATGATTTATCTTCTTTATTAATATTAGCATGAATAACAAAACTCATAGATACTGCAAGTATTATAAAACATATAATATATATTAATTTCTTTTTAAAACTTTCTTTTATCATAATACCCACCTTATCAAATAGAGATACTGTCATATTCATAAATAATATACTTGTAAGAACTCCTTCTGGATATGGAGTTAAGAATCTAAGAACAACTGTAAGTACACCTAAACTAATACCATATAACACCTGACCAATAGGAGTTATTGGGCTTGTTACCGGATCAGTTGCCATAAATACTGCTCCAAATAATAATCCTCCACTTAATATATGAAATAATGGATACCATATACCTAAATCATTATTATAACCAATAATAAAAGTCATTAAGAATACAGTTGATATATAAAATATTGGTATTCTCCATTTAATTACTTTAGTAAAAATTAAGAATATTAATGCTGCAATAATTAAAAACTTATTAGTTTCTCCTAAAGTACCTGGAATAGTACCAAATATAAAATTATATATATCTCCAAACTTACCTACTATTTGTTCATAAGTACCTATATAATTAAAATTAGCTAAATTACTTAATGGAGTTGCACTACCAATAGTATCTAATTCTAATAAATTAGAAGTTCCACCTATGATAGTACCATAAGCTGTAGTAACTAATAACGCTCCTGTAAGAGCTGGATTGAATATATTGTGACCAAATCCTCCAAATATCATTTTACCTATTAGAGTTGCTACAAATGCACCTACAGCAACTATCAATAATGGAGTATTAATTGGAATAACTAACGCTAAGAATAAACCGGGAAATAATGCATATGAATTCTTAATATATTCCTTTAATTCCCTTTTCTCCTTCTTTAATATAAATCTTACATATAACATTTCAGTTATAACAGATGTCATAATAGCAACAACTATTATAAATAATGGATGTAATGCTTTTAATATAGATATATCCATCTTATATAATATAGCTACATTTTTATAAACGCTAAAACAAAGTATTGGCAATAAAGCAATTAATAATCTAATCATAATCTTTGATGTATTATCAGAATCTTTAATATGTGGTCCGTTATCTACTTTAAACTTCATATTATCTGTTCACCTCTTTTTTTGCAGATTTAACATAACTTCTTAAATCTATTTTAGCAGGACAAACAAAAGAGCATAATCCACATTCCATACATTTATTTACATTTAACTTCTTTAACATTTTAATATCATTCATATGTTCTTTTATCATTACAGGAGATAAACCCATAGGACAATTTAAATCACATCTTCCACACTTAATACAAGTCTTCTCATCATATTCATTTATATCTTCTAATACTAATATTGAATTTAAATTCTTAGTAACAATCAAATTATCATCAGAAAGAGCATAACCCATCATAGGTCCTCCCGATATTAATTTAACATTATTAATTCTTGTATATCCATCTAATCTCTTCAATATAGATCTCATATCAGTACCAATCTTTAACAATAAATTAATAGGAGTTCTAAACATCTCTCCACTTAATGTTACTACCCTCTTACTAATAGAAGTTTTATATTTTAATGCTTTATATATTGAATAAATAGTTGATACATTGTTTACTACTATATTCTTCTCAGAAGGATACTTATCATATTCTATATTTAATATATTCTTTACTAATTCTCTTTCATACCCAGATGGATAATAATCATCTACTTTAACTATTTTAATATTTCCATAAAAAAGAATATATTCATTTAATAAATTAATTACTTCTTTATTTTTTCTTTTAACTGCTATATAACATTCATCAATATTATTTATTATTTTAATAGCATTAATACAATCGATTATTTCTTTAGCTTTATGCATAATTAATTCATGATCACTAGTTATATATGGTTCACATTCAACTGCATTTACAATTAAAGTTCTAACCTTATTCTTATACTTTATAAATGTTGGAAAATCACTACCACCCATTCCAGTAATTGAATACCTTCTAAGTAATTCTACAAATTGTTCCTTAGTGTATTTATTTATATTTTTAATTTCAACCTTCTTTATACAAGTATTCTTAAAATCATTTCTAATTTTTAAACACTCAACTATAGTATTATTTAAATATAACTTCTTAACTATACCAACAACAGTACCACTTACAGATGACAAAATAGGGAAATCAATGTCTTCTCTTACAGCAATAATTGAATCCTTCTTTACTTTATTTCTAGGTTTAACTAAACACTTACATTTTATATTATTATGTACTAAAGGAATATAAACAAAAGTGACTCTACTTTTATCTACTAATTCTCTTTTTAAAGATATACCTTTTTTACTATCTAAAGTGATTTTGCTATACATAAAGTCCTCCATATTATTATATATATAATAATATCAAATTTTATGATAAATAAAAAGAGAATAATATGATTTTATATAAAAAGATCTATAATAAATTATAAATCTTATATATTATTAATTGCTTAAATTAGGATCGACTTTGGTGAATATTCCATAACCATAAATGATTTTTTTATAATTTAATTACTAGTATTAGAATAAATAGTTTTGCTTAATTCCTTGCTATTAATATTATATTCAAAAGACCATGTAATATCAAAGTTATCCTCATCAATTCCACGTCCATTAATTATTTTGTCATCCTCACTTATTTCCCAACTAGTAACAAGAAGTGGAACAACAGTACTACTTTCATCAATATTTAAGGAGTCTAACTTAATTGATAATATATAGTTTGCTCGGTCACCTATAGAAGCTGATGCAATATGATAATACAATGTGTTTTCAATTATTTTTCCTTCAGTTATTGAATAACATGGACGTCCAAATCCATCAGTATGACATGTCTCATCAGTTTTTAACCATAAATGTTCTTCTTTATCATCCTTAGAATAATACATTATTTCTTCTTCGACACTGTAATATATTTTGTTTTTATATGCTCCTAAATATATTGACCCATCAACATTAACTAAATCATCATAATCTTTTTTACCAGAAGCATAAGTATCATTGTTAAAAAGCATCATTCCAAAATATACTCCTAACACTATTATAATTAATGCTATTACTATAGATATAAGAAAATTAAACCTTTTTCCTTCGTTAATATTACTATTTTTCATTTTACACCCTTCCTTTATTTTAATTATATCACTACTTTATCAAATTAATACAATAAAAAGAGAATTAGAATATTTTTTCTTTTATATTTATAAGTTTATTATCTATAACATAAATGTTTAGATTACATTCATTACTACATCTAAATATTAACAATCCATTTACTATTAAATCTTCTCCTCTATTTAATTTAATTCTAGTTGCTTTATACTCATCATATTCATTATTAATACTATCCATTCTTCTCTTCTCAACATTAATATCGTTAGAAACTAAGAATAAAAAATCATTAAGATAATCATCTAGATAATCAATTCTACAATATTTATCTACAAAGAACGAACACTTGCTTTTTGTTTGAAATATTCTTGGTTTCATTTCAACCTTAGGTATTATCTTTTGCATCTCTTCTTCAGGCGTATAATTTAATATACTATTTTCTAATATAAATCCTGGTGTATCCATTAAAGTAATATCATCATTAATTTTTATACTTATAACATCAATAGTAGTATTAGGCATATAACTAGTTACAATTCCAGATATTTCTGAAGAGTAATCTTTTGCAAATCTATTTATAAATGTTGACTTTCCAGAATTAGAACTTCCAATTATATATACTTCTTTATTATTACAATATTTATTTATTAAATCTAGAATATTATCAAAATTATAGTTCTTCTTACTACTTATTATAATAATATTTATATAATCTTGATACATATTCTTTAAATTCTCCACCAACTTTTTTTCATTCATTGTTTTAAGCATTATATCTCTTTTAGTAATTACTAATATCTTCTTGTTATTTATATCTAACTTACTAATATTATATATATCAAATATATCCACAAAGTGTAATATCAAACACTCTGGATCTATTTTACTAAACATTAAATTATAATTAAAAGAATTATTAGAAACAAAAGCTTCTCCATAATTCTTTAATCTAAAACATCTTTTACAATACTTAGCACTATCTATTAAAGATTCATCAATATACCCTTCTTTATTCTTATCTTCAAACTGTAATGTTGAACCACATCCTGTACATTTAATCATAGTATTGACCTTTAGTAAACATCTTTTTATTGCTCAATCTTTTATATATAATTTTTTCAATAAATCTATTTATTTTAGTAAAAATAAAGTCCTTCTTTTGAAGAACATCTACTAATATAGTAAATATTCCAACATTATTACCACCAAGTATATCTGCAATAAGTTGATCACCAATTATAGCTACTTGACTCTCATTATATTTATATATTTTTAAAACCTTTTTAAATTTTACTGGAAATGGTTTTTTACTACTATAAGAACAATCTACTTCTAATTTATCTTTAAATGGAATAAGTCTAGATTTTGGCGAGTTAGAGAATATTATAACCTTAAATCCATATTCTTTTATCTTCTCTATTATATCTTTTATTTTTCTACTAGGAGTTTTTATATAATATGGAACAATGGTATTATCTAAATCAATTAATAAACATTTAATACCCATATTTTTTAATTTCTTATAATCAATATCAAATATGCTTTTCATATACATATCTGGTATATATTTTTCTATCATATTATCACTCCTTATTTATTAATTATACTATGTAATTAATAGTTTGAAAACTAAATTATATTAATTTAATTAATATACTATTCAATTTATACTTCCAGTCAGCACTTACATAAATATTATTAGAAGTCTCTATTAGCATATTATTTGTTATCATCTTCTTAATTGTTTCCATTTCTTCTATCTTTAATTTATATTTATAAAAAAAGTCTTTTTTATTAATACCATATTGTTTTCTAAAACCAAGCATTATTTCATATTCCATCTTTTCTTTTTCAGATATTATATATTTATTTAAAATATATTTTCCAATCATATAATCATTAATATTCTTAGTATTATCATATCTATATTCACTTGTATAACCGCTTGCTCCAAGACCAAAACCATAATAATATTCATTATTCCAATATGTTAGATTGTGCTTAGATTCATAGCCTTCTTTAGCATAATTACTTATTTCATAATGATTATAATTATTTAATGTATTTTCGATCATTAAATACATGTCACAATCTATATCTTGATCAACCTCATTTATTCCATCAATATACATCTTAGTATTAGGCATTATTGATAAAGAATAACATGATATATGTTCTGGATTTAAATCTAACATACAATTAAGATCTTCTTTTAAATCATTTATACTTTGATTTTTAATACCATATATTAAATCTAAATTAATATTGTTAAAACCAACTTCTCTAGCTATATTATATGTATTATATATATCTTCTTTAGTATGATTTCTATTTATTTGTTTTAATATATTATTATTAAATGATTGAACCCCAATACTTAATCTATTAACCATATTATTATATAAATATTCTAACTTCTCTTTATTTAATGATTCAATATTACATTCAAAAGTAAATTCTTTTAATTGAG
Organism: uncultured Muribaculaceae bacterium; assembly: GCA_964585265.1. Lineage (GTDB taxonomy): Bacteria > Bacillota_I > Bacilli_A > RF39 > UBA660 > JAQVSJ01. The sequence continues at coordinate 7,667 of CAZPCX010000003.1, forward strand.
ATAAATCAAAAATATTTATTATTAAAAATAGTTCATTTAATTGTTTTAGATTTAATACAGATGGAGTTCCTCCACCAATATATATAGTTTCAATCTTCTCATTTTTATAAGAGTTTAATACTTCATCCTTAAGAGAATTTAAATATTTATCTACTAAGTTTTCATTATAATACATCTTACAAAAATCACAGTAAGAACAAATATCTTTACAAAAAGGAATATGAATATAAACTGATTTCATATAACCACCAAAAAAATTGTACCATAAAAAAAGAAAATATCGCTACTTTCTTTCATCCATATTAAGTACAGTTAAGAATGCTTCTTGAGGTATTTCTACACTTCCAACAGTTTTCATTCTCTTCTTTCCTTCTTTTTGTTTATCTAATAATTTTCTTTTTCTAGTTATATCTCCACCATAACACTTAGCAATTACATCTTTTCTCATAGCTTTAATATCAGATCTTGCTATTACCTTACTACCTATAACTGCTTGTATTGGCACTTCAAATAATTGTCTAGGAATTATTTCTTTTAAGTTTTCTACTATTACTTTACCTCTTTTATATGCAAATTCCTTATGTACAATTATACTTAAAGCATCTACAGTCTCACCATTAATTAGTATATCTAGTTTTACTAAATCATTTGGTTTATATCCAATAACATCATAATCAAATGATGCATAACCTTTAGTATATGATTTTAACTTATCAAAGAAGTCATATACTATTTCTGATAATGGAATTTCATAATGAATATTTACTCTCTTTTCATCTATATATTCCATATTAATAAAACTTCCTCTTTTATTTTGACATAATTCCATAACAGAACCTACATATTCACTAGGTACAAATATATTTGAATATATATATGGTTCTTCTATTCTTTGTATTACTTGTCTATCTGGTAACTTAGTAGGATTCTCCACTAATATCTTAGAATTGTCAGTTAAATATACTTCATATATAACACTTGGAGAAGTAGCAATCAAATTAATATTAAATTCTCTTTCAATTCTCTCTTCAATTATATCCATATGAAGTAATCCTAAAAATCCACATCTGAATCCAAATCCTAATGCTTTAGATGTTTCTGGTTCGTAAGATAAAGCAGAATCATTTAATTTTAATTTTTCTAATGCATCTCTAAGATCTCCATAATTAGTAGAATCAATTGGATATAATCCACAATATACCATTGGTTTCATCTTCTTGTATCCAATTAAATGTTCAGTAGCAGAGTTACTTAAAGATGTTATAGTATCACCTACAACAATATCATCAATCTTTCTAATTGATGCACAAAGATAACCAACCTCACCACTTGTTAATACTTTCTTTTGTTTCTCATCAGGAGTATATACACCCAATTCAACAACTTCATAAGTGGAATTATTAGACATCATCTTAATAGTATCTCCAATTTTAATACTTCCATTTACAACTCTAATAAGAACAATTATACCTTTATATGAATCATATATACTATCAAATATTAATGCTTGTAATCTATTATCAGTAGTTTTAGGAGCAGGAATCTTCTCTACTATTTCTTTTAATAATCTTTCAACACCCTCACCTGTTTTAGCACTTACTAATAATATTTCTTCATCATTAAAACCAAATGTATCTATTAATTCTCTTTTAACAGAATTAACATCTGAATTTGGTAAATCTATTTTATTAATTACGGGAATAATTACTAAATTATTATCTAATGCTAATCTAACATTTGCTAATGTTTGAGCTTCTATACCTTGAGTAGCATCTACAACAAGAATTGCTCCTTCACATGCTGCTAAACTTCTAGAAACCTCATAAGAGAAATCTACATGCCCTGGAGTATCTATTAAATGAAATACATATTCATCATTATTGTATTTATATTTCAATTGTACTGCATTTAACTTAATAGTAATTCCACGTTCTCTCTCCAAGTCCATAGAATCCAATATTTGATCTTTCTTATCTCTATCAGTAACAGAACCAGTATATTCTAGAATTCTATCTGCTAGAGTACTCTTACCATGATCAATATGTGCAATAATGCTAAAATTTCTAATGTTGTTAATATTCATAAAATCACCATATTCATTATAACATGCAGTATATATATTTTGACAAAAAAATACCAACTAGAATTCTCATACAAGACGAGAAAACTAATCGGTATAAATAAGATAACATATATATTTTGATGTGTCAACCCTTTATCCAATATTTTTGCAAAAAAAATACCAATTAGAAATTTCATACAAGTACGAAATAACTAATCAGTACAAAGATAATAACATGGATATTAATGTATGTCAACCCTTTTTTGTAAATATTTATCTTTTCCTTGAATTTAATAGTTCTAATCTCTCTTTCTTTGTTGGTTTTGAACTATCAATCATATATTTTTTATATACAGTGTGTAATGCTTTATTGATCTCATAACTCTCTTTAAGACTGAAATTTCCAGTAGACATTTCTAAACATTCTTCGAATTCCTTCTTTAATTCTTCATACGTTTTATGTCTACGAGTATCAATATCATCTATATAATCAGTAACTTCTTTCTTTAATTTAGATTGTATTAAATCAATACAACATCTAAATTGATTATCTTTTTCCATATTTATAATCTTATGTAAAGATGTATTAGACATATTAATCTTTTTTAGTTCATTAATTATATTATCTCTTTCTTTAATTAATGCTTGTAAATTAGAATTAATAATACCTTTGTTGGTTATTTCCCTAATATCATCACAAACAATTATATATCGTTGTTTCAATTGCTCTATTTTAATCTTATTTTGCTTGATTACTTCATTATCCATAATATTAAATCCTTATCTTGTTTTCAATATATTGTACTAAATCATTAATTTTAACAACTTCTTGTAACATAGTATCTCTATCTCTAATAGTTACAGTATTATTATTAATAGTTTCTTTATCAACTGTAATACATAATGGTGTTCCTATTACATCTTGTCTTCTATATTTCTTACCAATATTAGCAGTATCATCATATACACATGAGAAAGATTTACATAACATCTCATATATTTCAAGAGCTTTATCTTTATGATCCTTCTTTATTAACGGGAATACTGCAACCTTATAAGGTGCAATATAAGGATGTAACTTTAGTACTTCTCTAGTAGTAGCATCTTTTAATGTTTCTTCTTCATATGCATCACATAATAAAGTTAAGAAAGCTCTATCTACTCCCATTGTAGATTCTACTACATATGGTATATATCTTTCATTAGTATCTGTATCTACATATTCCATATTTTGATTACTTATCTTTTGATGTTGAGTTAAATCATAATCAGTACGATTATGAGTACCATTTATCTCTCCCCATCCAAATGGAAATAAATATTCAATATCACATGCTGCTTTTGCATAAAAAGCTAACTTATCATGATCTTTAAATCTTAAATGATCTTCTTTAATACCTAGATCCATATAAAACTTTTTTGCAAATTCTTTATAATAATTATAATATTCTTCATCACTACCTTCTTTACAGAAAGTTTGATACTCCATTTGTTCAAATTCTCTTGTTCTAAATATAAAATTACCTGGTGTAATTTCATTTCTAAATGCTTTACCTATTTGACCAATACCAAATGGTATCTTACAACGCATAGTTCTTTGAACATTTAAATAATTAATGTATTCTCCTTGAGCATTCTCTGGTCTTAAATACAATACACTTTTTGAATCATTAGTTACACCTCTATAAGTTTGAAATAGCAAGTTAAATTGTCTAACATCAGTAAAATTACTTTTATGACATTTAGGACATTCTATTTTATTCTTCTTAATATATTGCATCATTTCTTTATCAGACATCTTATCTACAAGAATAGATTGATCAAAAGAAGATATCAAATTATCAGCTCTATGCCTAGTCTTACATCCCTTACAGTCAATTAATAGGTCATTGAAATTACTAACATGCCCACTAGCTTCCCATACCTTAGGATGCATTAAAATAGCCGAATCAATCTCATAACTATTTTGTCTTTCTTGTATATATTTCTTTCTCCATGCATCTTTAATATTATTTCTCATCTTACTACCTAATGGTCCATAATCCCAAGTATTAGCTAAACCACCATATAGTTCACTACCTTGAAAAATAAAACCATATTGTTTGCATAAACTAACTAACTTTTCAATTGTAATCATATACTCATCTCCATTTATCAATATTATCTATAAACTTCTTTGTTGCAAAATATAATCCAGTATGTTTATCGTAATAATCATTTAAAAACTTATCAATCTCTTTTACAGTCTCTATATTAATATTTAACTTTGTAATCTTAGATATGTCAATATAATTATACATTCTCAAGTACTTAATTGTATCTAACTTTACAATTATCTCATCTTTTCTACATGATTTACATAACAAACCATTTGAATCAGATGATACAGTTACAATATTATCAGTTCTACCACATATAGAACACTTATCTAATGTAGGAAATACTCCTAAATACATTAAATACTTCATCTCTACTATATTCTTAATAACAACAGGAGAATAATCTTCGTTTATCTTTAATATTGAAGATATGAATATATTGTATATCTCTTCAATGCTAGTATTAGATGTTTGTTTTAATACTTGATATGTAAGTTCCATTAAATAAGAAACATAACCTATTTTAAACATATCTTTTCTAACTTCAATTAAATTATTTAAAATATCAACTGAAGTAAGAGTAGATAATTTATCTTCTTTGTAATAAATTGTAAATATACCATAAGTTAACTTAGAACATACATTTGATAATGCATTCTTTGGTTTCTTACAACCTTTTGCTAGTACAGAAATCATTCCATGTTCTTTACATAATAAATCTAATATCTTACTAGATTCACCATAATCTCTATCACGTAAAATAATTCCTTCAACTTTTTCTAGCATATTACCATCCCTTAAAATCCAAATTCAGAAAGATATTTCTCCTTATCTCTCCATTTAGGAACACATTTTACATATAATTTCAAATATACCTTCTTTTGTAATAACTTCTCTATATCAATTCTAGATTTAGTACCAATTTCCTTTATCATTTCTCCATTTTTACCAATAATAATCTTCTTAATACCTTCTCTTTCAACAATAATAAGAGCATCTATTTCAACTAATTGTTTATTTTCTTTAATACTTTCAACCATACAAGTAACAGAATGCGGAACTTCATCTTCAGTAAGATTAAGAATCTTTTCTCTTATATATTCAGATATTAAAAACTCCCTAGTTACATCTGATATACAATCATTCTCATAATACTTAATAGGATCTACAATATACTTCTTAATAACACTTAATAATACATCTATATTGTCTTTCTTTAGTGCAGATATAGGTACTATTTCATTAAAATTACCTAGATCTTTATATGCATCAATAATCTTTAATATCATTTCCTTCTTAATAGTATCAATCTTATTTAATACTAATATTACCGGCTTATTAACATCATTAAGCTTCTCAATTATATATTTATCTCCAAGACCTAATCCTTCTGATACATCAACTAAAAGTAGTACAACATCAACATCATTAATACAAGCATATGCTTTATCGTTTAAGGCTTTACCTAATTTATGTTTAGGTTTATGAATACCTGGAGTATCAATAAACACAATTTGATAATCTCCATCATTATATATTCCTTGTATATTATTTCTAGTAGTTTGAGGCTTATCAGATATAATTGATAACTTACTTTTCATAATACTATTTAAGAGTGTAGATTTACCAACGTTCGGTCTTCCAACAATACTTACAAATCCTGATCTCATAATAAATCTTCCTTACTAAATGGATTTGAAATTATATCTTTTAATAATATTTCTTTATCAAATTTCTCATTTGAATACAAAAATATTGGTAAATCTAAACTCATAAAATCACCTAATGCTTGTCTACATACATAACAAGGATATGAAGAACCCTTACTGTCCACCATAATATGTAATTCCTTAAAATCATCCTTCTTATAACCATTACTAATAGCACTATAAAGAGCATTTCTTTCAGCACATATTCCAGCTTGTGGAGAACTAGTCTCTACATTTACACCATTAAATACACTACCATCCTTACATATAAGAATAGCAGAAACTCTAAACTTGTAATAATCACTCCTTGAATTTTCTAATAATTTTAACAGTTCATTGTACATAAATCACCTCATATAAATAATTTTATTATCATTGGAATAAACACATATAACCATACACATCCGGCAACTATAGATATAAAGAATACTGCTGCAGAAGCACAATCCTTTGCAACCTTAGCAAGTGGATGGAATTCTTCAGTAATTAAATCAACAGTAGCTTCAATAGCAGTATTTAATAACTCTGCCATAACAATAACTGCTGCAGCAAATAATACTATTACCCATTGCATACTACTTATTTGAAAATATATACCTGCAAATATAACTATTGTACTTAATACAATATGTAGCAATAGACTTTGTTCATTAGTATATGCATACTTTAATCCTGCTAGAGAATTAGTAACACTATTTACAAATCTCCTAATTCCAAATTGCTTTTTAATAATCTCCCTATGTGTTTTATTTCTACCTTTTTTCTTTGATACCATAACTATCTAATATCTCCTTCTGTTTTGCAAACATATTTTTTTCATCCTCTTCATCAATATGATCATATCCTAATAAATGAAGAAAGCCATGAATCATTAGAAATGATAATTCCTTAAGCAAAGAATGATTAAACTCTTTAGCTTGTTCTTTTGCTTTATCAATTGATATATATATATCACCTAACACTCTTATTTTATCATATATTACCTGTTTATAGTCCTCTAATGCAAAAGAAATTACATCTGTTTCTTTATCTATCTTTCTATATTCCTTATTTAACTGTTTAATTTTCTTATTGTCAACAATAATTATGCCAAATTCTAAATTATCTAACTTCTCATATTTCATTGCATATTTTATTAATTTCTTCATCTCTCTTAATTCAGGTACGTCTACTTGTGTCTCATTAAATATTTCTATAGTATTCATTTCTTCACCAACTCCGTTAAATATTTTATTATGTCACTGAAATATAATACTCCTAAAATAAACAATAATAGTAATATTAAATTCATAAACCAATTCTTCTTAAAGAACTTAGGAAACTTACTACTTATTTTACAAAATAACTTGTATATATAATATCCAATAACACCACCAAATACATTTAATATAACATCATCAACATCAAATACTCTACCAATAGCTATTTGTACAAACTCTATTGATAAAGATGATATTAAAGCTAGAAAAAATATTGGGAATACTCTCTTAGCTTTAATAATATGTGATGCAAATAATCCAAATGGAATAAATAATAATATATTACCAATTACATTAGTAAAGAATAATTCATTATTTATATCATATCTAAATATCTCTCTAAATGGAATATAATTACTATATCCATAATTATTATCTTGAAAAGACACAATATAGAATAACAATAATATATACACTAAAAATAGTAATAATAAGAACTCTTTATATAATACAAACTTCTCTTTATTTACTATTAAATAAACAATTCTAAAAGATGACAATATAACAGCAAATATTACAATCATAGGCCATGCATTATTAAATGCATCTATCAAAGCAAGCTTAACCATTTATATCACCCCTCTATTAGATATTATAGCATAAAAAAACTCAATTAGTCTTAATATATATTGAGTTTTCTTTTATTTATTCCCTTATAAAATAATTAATAGTCAAAACTTCTACTATTCTTTTTACTATTCTTAATTGCATTCTTTTTAGCTTCTCTTTTTACAACTCCAGGTTTACTATAATGTTCTCTCTTCTTAAATTCTGAGAGGGTACCACTCTTTGATACTTGTTGTTTAAATCTTTTTAGAGCTCCTTCAACATTACCATTTTTTACAATAGTCTTAATCATTTTCTATCCCTCCCTTCATATTACATAAAAAATTATATCATTATTAAAAATATTATTCAATAACTTTTTAAAAAAACAAAAAAACAGCTTATGCTGCTTTCTTTTCTTTTTTAGCTAAAACTAACTTACCCTTATAAAATCCACAATCCTTACATACTCTATGTGGTCTTATAACTGCTCCACAATTTGAACATTTTGTAGTAGTATTTGCTTCAGTCTTATAAAAAGTACGATGCATTCTTTTTCTAGTTTTACTAACTCTTCTAAATGGAACTGCCATATTATTCTGCCTCCTTATTATTATTTAAATCTTCTTCTGTAAGTAACTTCCAACCTTCTCCGTTGTAACTATTTCTATTTATGCTTTCATTTACAACCTTTATTGGTACTTCCATTAAAACATTTTGCCATATAATTGGTTTAATATCAATAGATTTTCCAATAATTTTGATATATTCTTCATCAAACTCTTCATTATCAGTTAAAAACTCACTAATATTTATATTAATAGGTATTGTTACATCCTCCAAAGATATAGAACATGGTAAAGTCATTTCACCATTAACATATATATTTAAAGAATATATATCATCCATAGTCTTCCTAATACTACCATTAATAACAATTGGACTTAATTTCCTAATATCAGTGTTTGATAAATATTCATCATCAAATACAATAATATCATCAAAAGTAACCTCTTCAACATAACTATTTAATAATCTAGTCAAATCAATAATCATATAACCACCGCATTACATTATACTAGTTTTAATATTATTATGCAACAAATAATTAAAGAGATATGTATACAAAATTGAAGATTATATTTATTTATGTTATTATCTCAATGAGGTGATGTTATGAAAGCTGTTGGAATAATTGTTGAATACAATCCTTTTCATAATGGTCATCTACGTCATTTAAATGAAACTAAAAAAATGTTTAAAAATGATATAGTAATTGCAATTATGAGTGGAAACTTCACTCAAAGAGGAGATACTAGTGTAATTGATAAACAATCAAAGACAGAAATTGCATTAAAAGCTGGTATTGATATAGTTGTAGAATTACCATTTCATTACGCCACTCAAAGTGCAGATTTATTTGCAAAAGGATCAATAGAAATATTAAAACAATTAAAAGTAAATAACATTGTGTTTGGAAGTGAATCTAATAATATAGATGAATTAACAAATATTGCAAAGAACACAATTGATAGCAAAGAATACGATAATCTAATAATAAAAGGTCTTTGTAAAGGACAAAACTATCCAAAATCTTCGTTTGAAGCTCTAAAAGTGATTACTAATATAGATATCAATAAACCAAATGATATATTGGGTATTTGTTATATAAAAGAAATAATAAAACAAAAAGCAAAAATAATACCAAATACCATTATGAGAACTAGTAATTATCATAGTTTAGAAATAGATGAAGTTGCTAGTGCAACTAGTATTAGAAATGCAATCATAAACAAAAAAAACATAGATAAAGCATTACCAAAATATGTAATTAATTATTTAAAACATCCATCATTTATTGATAATTATTTTGATCTATTAAAATATAAAATACTATCTACCAATAATTTAGACTTATATCAAGGTGTAGATGAAGGATTAGAAAATAGAATTAATAAATACATTATAAATTCAAATTCATTAGATGAATTAATAGATAACTTAAAAACAAAAAGATATTCTTATAATAAAATAAAAAGAATGTTAACACATATACTAGTTGGATTTACAAAAGAAGAAAACAAAAAATTTAAAAATATAAACTACATTAGAGTTCTAGGTTTCACTACTAAAGGTCAACAATATTTAAATAGTATTAAAAAGAAATTAAAGCTACCATTAATTACTAATTATTCTAAATATAAAGACTTATTAATACTAGATTATAAAGCTACATGTATATATGCAAGCATATTTGAAAATAAATATAAACTAAATCTTATTAAAAACGAATTGAATAAACCAATAATAAAAAAATGAGTATTAATTACTCATTTATTTTTTCAATTCCACCCATATAAGATCTTAATACAGTTGGTATATTAATACTGCCATCTTCATTAATATTATTCTCTAAAAATGATATTAACATCCTAGGTGGTGCTACAACAGTATTATTTAATGTATGTGCAAAATACTTATTACCATTATCATTTATTCTAATTCCTAATCTTCTTGCTTGTGCATCAGTAAGATTAGAACAACTACCTACTTCAAAATACTTTTGTTGTCTTGGACTCCATGCTTCAACATCTATACTCTTATATTTTAAATCAGCTAAATCACCACTACAACACTCTAAAGTTCTAACTGGTATATCTAATGATCTAAAGAAATCTATTGAATATTGTAACATCTTATTAAACCACTCACTACTCTCTTCTGGTTTACAAACTACAATCATTTCTTGTTTTTCAAATTGATGTATTCTATATACTCCTCTTTCTTCAATACCATGAGCTCCTACTTCTTTTCTAAAACATGGTGAATAAGAAGTCATGGCATATGGTAAAGATTCTACATCTATTATTTTATCTTTAAATTTTGCTATCATTGAATGTTCACTTGTACCTATTAAATACAAATCTTCACCTTCAACTTTATACATCATATTTTCTCTTTCTTCAAAACTCATAACACCATCAACACATTCACCTTTAATTAAAAAAGGTGGAATACAATATATAAATCCTTTGTTTATCATATAATCTCTTGCATAACTTAATATAGCAGAATGTAATCTAGCTATATTTCCAGTTAAATAGTAAAAACCATTACCAGATATCCTTCTAGCAGAATCCAAATCAATACCATTTAATCTTTCCATAATATCTACATGATATGGTATTTCAAAAGAACTTACCTTTGGTTCTCCAAATCTCTCTAATTCAACATTCTTTGTAGAATCTTCACCAATTGGTACATCATCTGCAATTATATTAGGTATTTTCATCATTATCTTTTTAATCTTATCTTCTAATTCTAATTCTTTATTTTCAATATCAATTAAAGAATTATTAATCTTAACTACATCTTCCTTTAAATGATTTGCTTCTTCTACTTTATTATCTCTCATTAAAACACCAATTTGTTCACTCTTAGTATTTCTATCCATTCTTAAAGTATCTGCTTTTACCTTTAGTTCTCTGTATTCTAAATCTAAAGCTTTAACTTCATCTACTAATGGTAACTTAGAATCTTGAAACTTCTTTTTAATATTTTCCTTTACCAATTCTGTATTCTCTCTTATTAATTTAATATCTATCATATTTCCTCCTTTATATAAAAAAAGACATTTCATATAGGAACGAAATGTCGTGGTACCATCCTAATAAACTCTTTTTGATAACGGAGACACTCCGAGAACAAGTACTTTATTCATCGTTCCACTCTGGATATGATTCATAGTTTTTTAATATTAGTTTTCACCATCCACTAACTCTCTACAATTAAATTTAACTACTACTAATTTCCATCATTGATTTCAATTATATAATATCATTAATAAATTAAAATATCAATAATTTGTGATATATCAATTTTTGAAAGCATAAGTATTACTGCTGCTATACTTAAATATGGTCCAAAAGGTAATATATGTTCCTTTTTTCTTATCAAAGATATAACTGATATTGGTAATGCTAAGAAAGCTCCTAAGAATACTGATACAAGAGCTAATTCCCATCCTATAGCAAGTCCAAATACAATCATTAACTTAATATCTCCACCACCCATAGATTCCTTTTTAAATATTAAATCTCCAAATAACTTTAATAATAATAATCCTATAAATGGTATTATCATATCTAATCCAATTGATACTAAAGTACCATCAAATAAGAATAATCTTATGAAGAACAAAGATATAATTGAAAATATAATCACTTCATCAGGTATTATCATATACTTAATATCACTTATCATAATTATTAGTACAGTTGATACAAATACTAAACTTAATACTAACATTGGTGATATACCAAATACTAAGTAACATAATACAAACATAATACCAGTAAGCGCTTCAAATATCGGATAAAATATTGGTATTTTCTTTTTGCACTTCTTACACTTACCACCTAAAAATATATATGAAAATATTGGTATTAATTCTAATGGAGTTAATTTATGTTTACACTTTGGACAATGAGAACTTGGTTTAATTATAGACATATTTTTAGGTAATCTATAACCAACTACATTAAAGAAAGAACCAAAAATAGTACCAAGTAAAAACATAAATACAATAATAACTATTTCCATAAACCCTCCTACATAACTGTTGAATACATACTAAACATCGGTAATATTACTGATAACAATATAGTTCCTACTACTAATGCTAAGAATACAATCATAACAGGCTCTATAAACGTCTTTATTTGATTTACAGCAACCTTATGTTGTTCTTGGTAATAATTGGATACCTTAACCATCATATCACCTAATTGACCTGTTTTCTCACCAGTTAATAACATCTCATATGCAATCATTGGAAATGCCCAGTGATTCTTAAATGAATTTGATATTACCTCTCCTTTTGCAAGATTAGTAATAGTATCAAATATTAACATCTTATATATTTCATTATTAGTAACCTTACTTAATACTTCCATACTGTCTGTTATAAATACATTATGATTCAATAGAGATCCGAAAGTCTTAGTAAACATAGTTACTTCATTATAAATCATTATCTTACCAACAACTGGTAAATGCATGAATATCCATTGATTTAGGGTCTTAAATACTTTAATACTTACATATAATACTCTATATAGTATTATTGCAGCGATTAAACCAATAATAATGTATAACATATTTTCTTGTAAGAAAGAACTTATGTTTATAACAGCAACAGTTATTGCAGGTAATCCTGCATCTATATCAGCATATATATCTACGAATTGAGGTATAACAAATACTAATATAAATACAATAATAACAGTAGCAAAAATAAATATTACTAATGGATAAGTCATAGCTGAAACCATTTGTTTTCTTGTTTTCTCAGTTTCATTATAATATTCAGCCATATCATCAAGAGTCTCAGGTAAATTACCTGTTAACTCTGCTGTCTTTATCATATTAATTAACAATCTTGGAAATGAACCACCTTGTTTAGCTAAAGCTTCACTAAAATTCTCTCCCATTGTTAATTCATATATTACAGCTTTATATACTTGTTTATATCCAACCTTCTTAGTTTGTTTCTCTAATATCTTAACAGCAGCTATTAAAGTAATACCTGACTTTAAGAAAGTAGATAACTGAGTTAATAAGAATACCAAATCCGCCTTCTTAATCTTAACAGAAAACATTGATTTATTTGATCTCTTAATAGGAGTTATCTCATATATTTCATAACCTTCAGATAATAAATACGAGTGCACATCCAACTTAGAGAATGCTGCAAACATACCCTTTTCTATCTTACCAGTTGCTAATATTTTGGCTACATATTTATATACAATCTTTTCTTCACTACGTACAGCATCTTCACCCTCA
>CAZPCX010000004.1:0-17358 GCA_964585265.1 uncultured Muribaculaceae bacterium
CCATATATTGTAGAAAAAGTGGTCGATTCAAATAATGGAAATATAATATATTATGGTGGTAAAGAAGAATTAGGACAAGTAGCATCAACGGAAACAATAGAAAAGATGAAAGAACTTATGTATCAAGTAGTAAATGGTGATTCTGCTTATTCAACAGGTACTGGATATAAACAAACTGGATTAGATATAATGGCAAAGACAGGAACTGCACAATATATAAACCCAAAAACAGGAAGATATTATTATGGTGATTCAAATTATATTAGAAGTTTTTCTGGTATATTTCCAAAAGATAATCCTCAATATATTGTATTTGTTTCAATTAAAAGACCAACAAGTAGTACTTCTTTATATAGAATGGTCAATCCATTAATTAAAGATATAGCAAATTACAAGGGAATATATGCAGATAGTTCTAAGAATGAAGAAATAATTGAATTTACTATGCCAAATCTATTAAATAAGACACCAACATATGTAAATTCATATTTTGAAAATTTAACTAAAAAAGTATATATAATTGGTGATGGTACAAAAGTAATAAGTCAATATCCTTCATCAGGCGATTCAATTGATAGTTTAGAAAGAATATTTGTTATAACTGATTCAGAAGACTATCAAATACCAAATATTAAGAATTGGTCTTTAAAAGAAATTACAACATTATGTAAACTATTAAATATTACTCTAAAATATGAAGGAACAGGTTATATATACTCATATGATACAAGTGGACTAAGTAATAATAACAAAAGATTAAGTGTAAAATTAAAAAACAATATTGAGTAACACTAGAATAATGTAGTATAATTTATATGAATTGGAGATGGTTTAATGTTAATATTAGCTAAATCAGTTTTAGCATTAATGCTTGGATTATTAATATCGGCTTCAATAGGATTATTTTTAGTACCAATATTAAAAAGAAAAAAGATTGGACAAAAAATAAGCATATATATGGAAGGTACACATAGTAGTAAAGATGGAACACCTACAATGGGTGGTATCATGTTTATTCTTGCAACCTTAATATCAATAGCAGTATTATTTATATTTAAAAAGATAGATTTAACATCAAACTTATTTATAGTATTATTTGTATTCTTAAGTTATGCTTTAATAGGATTCTTAGATGATTATTTGAGTATAAAAAGAAAATCAAATGAAGGATTAACAGTAATACAAAAACTATTATTGCAATTAGTAGTAGCAGTAGTATTCTTTATAATATATATGAATAGTGGCGCAGATTTAATATTGAAAATTAATACATTAGGAATAGAAATTAATATGGGGTGGTTCTATGGTGTATTCATATTATTCCTTCTTGTTGGATCATCAAATGCAGTAAATATAACAGATGGACTAGATGGATTAGCAGGAGGATTGTCAGGGATAGCATTCTTATCATTTGGCCTAATTGCATGGGGATCAACATGGGTTAGTGGTAATCAAGATATAGCAATCTTATGTTTCATAATAATTGGTTCATTATTAGGATTCTTATTATATAATACTTATCCAGCAAAAGTATTTATGGGTGATACCGGTTCTCTTGCATTAGGAGCTACATTGGCAGCAATAGCAATATTAACTGGACATGAAGTAACACTAATAGTAGTAGCAGGAGTATTTGTTATAGAGACATTATCAGTAATAATACAAAACATATCACTAATATTCTTTAAAAAGAAAACCTTTCTAATGACTCCTCTTCATCATCATTTTGAAAAACTAGGATGGGAAGAAAGAGATACAGTAAAATTATTTTGGATAATAGGATTTGTATTAGGTATGGCTGGAATTGCATTTGGTGTTTGGATTTAAAAAAGACTATTAAAGTCTTTTTTTATTATAATAATAGTGCTATAATTATAATAGATTGGAGTAAAGTATGAAGTATCATTTTATAGGTATTAAAGGCTCGGGAATGAGTGCCCTTGCACAAGTAATGTTTGATCTTGGAAATTATGTACAAGGATCTGATGTTGTTCATCATCTTTTTACTCAAAACAAGTTAGAAGAAAAAGGTATTAAGTTATTACCTTTTGATGAAAATAATATTGAATCAGACATGATTATTGTTTTAGGTAATGCTTTTAATGATGACCATTTTGAAGTGGTAAAAGCTAAGAAATTAGGTTTAAAGATATATAAGTATTATGAATTAGTAAGTGAATTAATAAATAAGTTTGATAGTTTATCTGTATGTGGATGTCATGGTAAAACTACTGTTACTGCAATGTTATCTCATGTATTAAATAATACTGTTGGTACTAATTATTTAATTGGTGATGGTACTGGATATGCAAATAAAGATAATAAGTTATTTATTATGGAAGCTTGTGAATATAAGAGAGTATTTTTAAATTATTATCCTAATAATATAATTATTACTAATATTGAATTAGATCATGTAGATTATTATAATGATTTAGATGATATTATGGCTGCATATAAAGAGTTTTCTGGACATGCTAAAAAGGGTATTATTGCTTGTGGTGATGATACTAATGTTAGAAATTTAAATATAAATAGCAATATATTGTATTATGGTCTTAATGAAGATAATGATTTTATTGCAAGGAATGTTATATTGAATAGTGAAGGTTCTACTTTTGATGTTTATTATAAAGATAAATTATTAGATACTTTTACAATTCATTTATATGGTAAGCATATGGTATTAAACTCATTGAGTGTAATTGCTTATTGTTATATGAATGATATTAAGATGGAAGATGTTAAGACTCATCTTAGTACGTTTAAAGGCGCTAAGAGAAGGTTTTCTGAGAATAGAGTTGGTAATGTAATAACAATTGATGATTATGCACATCATCCAACTGAAATTAGGGTTACTATTGAATCAGCGAGACAAAAATATCCTGATAGAGAAATAATAGCAGTATTCTTTGAAAATACATATTCTAGAACAATGAGATTATATAAAGATTTTGCAGATTCTTTAAATAGAGCAGATAAAGCATATGTTACTGATATATTTAGTGATAGAGAAAGACAAGAAGATTTTCCAAATGCAAGTCCTATGTTAATTGTTGATTTATTGAAGAATGGTGAACATTTAAAAATAGGTAATATGGTTAATCTAGTATCTACTAAGAATTATGAAAGTATTAAACCTTTATTAAAACACGATGATTCAGTAATACTATTTATGGGATGTAAAGAGGTTTATTATTTAAAAGAGAAGTTAGAAGATTATTTAAAAGGAGGAAAATAATGGTAAAAGGTACACAAACAGAAAAGAATTTACTTAAGGCTTTTGCAGGTGAAAGCCAAGCAAGAAATAGGTATACTATTTATGCTAGTAAGGCAAGAAAAGAAGGGTATGAGAAAATCTCTGAAGTATTCTTAAATACATCAAATAATGAATATGAACATGCAAGTTTATTTTACAAGAAGTTAAACGGAGGAGAAGTAGAAATAACTGCTGCTTTTCCAGCTGGAGATTTAGGAACAACTCTTGATAATCTTAGATTTGCTGCTAATGGAGAAGGGGACGAAGCTAGAAAGTTATATCCTGAATTTGCTCGTGTAGCAAAAGAAGAAGGATTTGATGATATAGCAGAGTTATTTACAAATATTTCTACTATAGAAGCTCATCATGAAGAAAGATATAATATATTATATGAACTAGTTAAGAAGGGATTCTTTACTAGAGAGATTGAATATGAATGGGAATGTAGGGAATGTGGTTTTATTGTAAAAGGAACTACACCTCCAGATATTTGTCCGACATGTCAACATCCTCAATCATTTTATCAATTGAAATTAGATATATATTAATAAAAAGGAACTATTCATATAGTTCCTTTTTTAATAGATCAATATTTTTATACATCATTGATACATAATCTTCACCATTAAGTTTATCTTCTTCACTTAATAATGTAATTGCATGAACATTAATCTTAGTTATTTTCTTTTCTTTTATTAATGCTTCTGCTTCTTCACTTAGAATATCATCTTCAAATAAGTATATATATTTAATTGCATTATTAGTTATTGCTGTTTTAGCATCAGATATTCTTTTAGGAGTAACTGTATCTGCATCAAGAGAATTAATCTTTAACCCATATTTCTCTAAGAATAACATTGAATCATTTCCTATTAATATTGTATCTTTGTCACTCATTTCTACTATTAGTTTTATTTCAGCATCTATTTCAGATATTTCTACTTTTAATGTATTGTAATTTGTTTCTATTTTATTTCTTAAATATGTAGTTGTTATATATTCTTTCATACCATTTTTAATGTTTTGTGAAAGCATTAAGAAGTTTGATGGATTAATCCATAATTCTTCAACTCCATATATATATTCCATTCCCATTGTTGCATCTACTATCATTAAATGTTTATTGTGATTTAACATTGCTACTGCATAATTCTTTTCTTCACTTAATCCATTATATACAAATAAATCTGTCTTACTATAATCTTGTATTAATTTACTAGATAATTCAACTATTTCATTAGGATATATACTTGTTACAGTACTATTTTCTCCATACAATACATTAGTTAAATATTCTAGAGGATAAGTAGTAGTATATATTGATATGTTTTCCATATTATTTAATGAAATTGAACATCCTGATAGAAATATTGTTAGTAATAATGCTAATATAATTTTTTTCATATTCTCTCCTTTTTAGGTACCGGATCATATCCCATTTTATGAAATGGATTACATCTTAATACTCTTTTGATACTTAAATACCCACCTTTAAGTGCTCCATATGTTTCTATAGCTTCAATTGCATAATTAGAACATGTAGGAGTGAATCTACATTGATTATGAAATGATCCTGGTGTCAATTGATATAATTTTAATATTTTAATCATTAATCGTTTCATTTAATCACCTACTATATATATTAGTATATTTTTAGATAAAAGTAAAACAAAAAGAATAAATAATGATATAATTAAAATAGGTGGTAATATGAAAATATTAGATAATTTGAAAATAGTTCCTAACAATATAGAATTATACGAAAGAGCTTTTATGCATACATCTTATTGTAATGAAAATAACATTAAAGATAGTTATGAAAGATTAGAATTTCTTGGAGACAAGGTAATTGATTTAATTGTTAGTGAATATTTATATAGGAAGCTTGAAATTGAAGAAGGAGAAATGACTAAGATGAGAGCTGCTTATGTATGTGAGAATGCATTATATGAGCAAGCTTCAAAGCTTAATTTTAATGAATATGTAAAAGTAGGTAAGGGTGAAGAAGCTTCTGGTGGGAAAGAGAAGAAAGCTATATTAGCAGATATATTTGAAGCTTTTGTAGCAGCTTTATATATAGATAAAGGATTAAATGAAGTTAAAAGATTTTTAAATTTTACTATTATTGCTAGTATTGAAAAGAATAAAGAATTCTTTTTTGATTATAAATCTTTATTACAGGAGTATGTACAAACTGGTAAGAAATCTATTGAGTATGAACTTACTGATGAATATGGACCTCCACATAGTAAAGTATTTGAAATTGTTGTTAAAGTAGATGGGATATCTCTTGGTAGAGGAACAGGAAGTACTAAAAAACAGGCAGAACAAAATGCTGCTCAAGATGCGATTGAAAAAAAAGCAGGAATAGATAAGCCCTTAATATAAGGCTTTTTTGTTGTTAATATATACAATATATAATATAATATTTATGATAGTAGGTGTAATACATGTATTTAAAACAAATAATAACTCAAGGATTTAAGTCTTTTGCAGATAAGATTAATATCGATTTTGATAAAGGTATTACTTGTATTGTAGGACCTAATGGTAGTGGTAAGAGTAATATTGTAGATGCTGTTAAATGGGTTTTAGGAGAACAATCTGTAAAACAACTTAGAGGTGGAGATTCTATGACAGATGTCATATTCTCTGGTAGTAAGAGTAGAAATCCATCTAATTATGCATCTGTTACTTTAATATTCGATAATTATGATAAACATTTAAATATAGATTATACAGAAGTATCAATTAAAAGAGTATTATATAAAAATAAAGATACAGAATATTATATAAATAATGAAAAATGTAGATTAAAAGATATATTAAATTTATTAGTAGATAGTGGGGCTTGTAGAGATTCTTTTAACATTATCTCTCAAGGAGATGTTGCTAATATTTTCAGTTCTAAACCAGAAGACAGAAGAGTAATATTTGAGAGTGCTGCTGGTGTTTTAAAATACAAAAAAAGAAAAGAAGAAGCACAAAGGAAGTTAGAACATACTAGAGATAATATTGAAAGAGTTAGTGACATTATTAATGAATTAGAAATAAGAATTGAACCATTAAGAGAACAACAAGAAAGTGCTACAAAATATGTTAATGCTAAAAGAGAATTAGAAGATATTGAAATAGCGTTAATAGTTAGTGATATAGAAAAGATGAATAATGATACTGTAAGTTTAAAGAGTAAGTTAGAGAATATAAATAATGAGATATTAGAAATAAACAATAATTTAAGTATAGATTATTCAAAGTTAGAGAAAGAGAAGTTAGAATATACTAAATTAACTTCAGATTTAAGTAAATATCAACAAAGATTACTAGAACAAACTTCAATTGTAGAAAGATTAAATAGTGAAAAAAATATTATTTCTGAAAGAAAGAAATATGATTCTAATGATGTTAAAATACATAGTAATGTAATTAATTTAAAAGAACAAGAAATGAGTATATCTAATAAGTTAGATTTAATTAATAAAGATATTAAAGACTTAAATAAGAATATTAGTTCTTGTGAAACAAATAGAAATGAAATAGATTTAATAATTAAAAATTATCAAAATGAATATAATATACTTATAAATAAGGTTAATGATAGTATTAAAGAGAAGATATCGCTAGAGTATAAAATAAACACTCTAGAGAATAATATTGATTCAAACAATGATTTATCTTATCCTGTTAGATCTGTGCTTAATAACTCGAGATTAAAGGGTATACACAATGCATTAGGTAAGCTAATAGATTTTGATGAAGGATATTCAACAGCAATCAATGTAGCTCTTGGAGCATCTTCTCAATTTATAATATGTGATGAAGATAAGAATGCAAAAGATGCTATATCATATTTAAAAGATAATAACTTAGGAAGAGTAACATTCTTTCCTTTAAATGTAATTGAAAAGAGAAATATAGATGATAGTACTTATAATATTATTAAAAATGAAGAAGATTTTATAGATGTACTATCAAACTTAGTTAAATATGATGATATATATAAGAATATAATATTAAATCAAATGGGTAATATAATTGTTACTGCTAATCTTGATTCTGCTAATAGAATTAGCAAGAAGATTAATCATAGATATAGAATTGTTACATTAGATGGAGAATTACTACATGTTGGAGGATCTATAACTGGTGGTAATATAAATAAAAACACTCTTTCTGATAAAATTGAATTAGTAAATAGTAAAGAAAAGTTACTAAATATAAATCAAAATATATCTAATTATGAAAACAAGAAAACAAGTATTGAGAATAATATTTCTATTAATAAAAAGAAATATGAGGAATATTGTTCTGAATTAATATCATTAAAACAAATGTTAATTGCAAAAGAAGAGATGAAAGAAGAATATAAATTAAATTTAGATAAAGTTTCTAGTGAAGTAAATAGTATTGAAAAGACTGATGAGTTTGACGAAGAAGAAGTAGTAATTGAGAAGTATTTTAATGAATTAAAAAATAAAGAAGAGATTACTAGAAGTATATCTGAATTAAATAAGAATATAGATACATGCAATTCTACTATTTGTGAATTAGAACACAATATTAAAGAATTTAATTCTAAATTATCTAGAAATCAAAGTGAACTAAAAGATATGGAAATAAGTACTGCTAGAAAAGATATGAGAATTGAAGGATTATTACAAATATTAAATGAAGATTATAATATGACTTTTGAAAAAGCTAAGAAAGAATATATATTAGTATTAGATGAACAAATAGCTAGAAAGAAAGTAAATGAATTAAGAAGAATTATTAAAGATGTAGGTATGGTTAATATAGCAGCTATTGAAGAATATAAAGCTGTTAGTACTAGATATGAATTCTTAAGTAATCAAAAGACAGATCTTTATAAAGCAGAAAATACATTATCAGATATTATTAAAGAGATGGATGTAATAATGAGAGATAACTTCTTAGAAACATTTAAAGCAATTCAAGTAGAGTTTAAGAATGTATTTAAAGAATTGTTTAAAGGTGGAACAGCAGAGTTAAAATTAACAGATCCTAACAATGTATTAGAAACTGGAGTAGATATTAGTGCTTTACCTCCTGGTAAGAAATTACAACATATATCATTACTAAGTGGTGGTGAAAAAGCATTAACGTCAATTGCATTACTATTCTCAATATTAAGAACTAAACCAATACCATTTTGTTTATTAGATGAAGTAGAAGCACCTCTTGATGAAGTGAATATTGATGTATTTGGAGAGTTCTTAAGTGGATTAAAGAGTAAGACTCAATTTATTATTGTTACACATCAAAAGAAAACAATGGAATATGCAGATACTTTATATGGTATAACTATGCAAGAATCAGGAGTATCTAAATTAGTAAGCGTAAGACTTAATGATGTAAAATAAAACACAATGCTATATTGCACGCATTGTGCTTTTTATTTGTTCATCTTCAGTAACTCTTTCAGTAAATAATATACCATTTAAGTGATCTATTTCATGTTGGAATGCTATAGACAATTCTTCTCTAGCTCTAATACTAAATTTATTATTATTTTCATCAAACGCTTCTATTGTTACTCTTGCATGTCTAGGTACTATACCAGGAACATCTCTATTAACACTTAAGCAACCTTCACCCAGTTCTGAATATATCATTTCTTCAGAATAACTGATTATTTTTGGATTTATTATTACATAATTTTCAAATGTTTGTTTACCATCTTCGTCTCTTTCAATTTCATTAACTATTACAAAGAATCTTTTATTAATACCTACTTGAACTGCAGATAATCCCATACCTGGTCTTATTTTTTCTTTTTCTGCTATCTCATCAATTTGACTCTTTTTTAAATAAACTAGCATTTCTTTTATAATCTTTTTATCTTCTTTTGATAAAGGAAAGATTACTTCTTTGCTAACCATATATAATCTTCTATCTTTTTCATCTAATATATCTTCAGGTTTCATAGGTATCACCTCAATACATATATTTTAACATGAAAATGTAAAAATACAAATGTAAACATATGTCGCACCAATATTAATGTTTATATTTTATGATATTATATAAATAGAGGAATAGATATGGGTAAGATATTTAGAAAATTAGATAAACCATTATTAATTGCAACACTTTTAATGTTTGCATTTGGTTTTCTTATGATTTTCAGTGCTTCATATGTAAAAGCAAATGTTTCAATGGGAAATGCATTTTATTATTTATATAAACAAGGAATAATATTAGGAGCATGTTTAGTTGCTTTCTTACTTGTATTAAATACATCTACTAGTCTGTATAAAAAATATATTAAATTAGCTTTATATATCACAATAGGCTTATTAATAGCGTTATTTCCATATGGAATAATGGTTAATGGAGCACAAAGTTGGTTTGATCTAGGTTTCTTTAATTTACAACCTAGTGAAATAGCAAAAGTAGTATTAATTGTATATTTTGGAGTATATTACGATAAAAATAAAAATAGTGACAAAATATCTGTATTACTAAAACCATTATTATTTGCAGTAGTTATATTAGGTTTAATAGTTTTTCAACCAGATTATGGAACTGCATTAATATTATTTAGCATTATAGCGTTAATGTTCATAGCACTACCAATAAATAAAGCTTTAAAGAGAAAAATATATGTTATAACATTAATTGGAATACTAGTAATGGTATCAATAGTTGCTATTAAATTATTTAAAGGTGAATCAGTATTAAATGAAGCTAGAATGCAAAGATTTAATATAATAAATCCTTGTAAGAGGTATACTGAAATAGGAACAGGATATCAAGTTTGTAATGGTTATATTGCAATAAATAACGGTGGTTTATTTGGTGTTGGAATAGGTAATAGTACTCAAAAATACTTATATTTACCAGAAGCTCATACTGATTTTATATTTCCAATTATAATGGAAGAAATGGGATTAGTTATTAGCGGTGTTGTAGTATTATTATATGTATTAATACTTTGTAGAATAATATACATATCAAGAAGAAGTAGTACATTGATGGGAAGTATAATATGTTATGGAATAGCAGTATTTATGTTCTTACATATCTTTGTTAACTTCACAGGTATATTTGGATTATTACCATTAACAGGTGTACCATTACCATTCTTAAGTTATGGAGGTACCTTTGCATTAATAATGGCAACTTGTATGGGTATAGTTCAGAGAATATGTTATGAATCAAAAGTTCATGAACAATCAAAGAGTTTAGAAGACAATATTAAAGGAAAATAATTGAATTTAAAGAATAATCTCATAGGAGGTTATTTTTTTATGAAGAAATATTTAATAATAGTGGGTATTATAATAAGTGTAGTAGTCTTATACTTTGTATTTTATGAAGAAGAAGAGATTGAGCAAGAAGTAGTAATTAATGAACAAGTAGAAGAACCAATTATAATTATAAACTGTGTTGATATAAAAGGTGCAATAAATAAACCTGGAGTATATTGTGTTGAAGAAGATAAGAGAGTAGTAGATGTAATTGAATTAGCAGAAGGTTTAAAGTCAACTGCTGATACAAGTGTAATTAACTTAAGTAAGAAAATAACAGATGAGATGACAATAATAGTTTATACTAAGACACAAATAAAAACTGCAATTGACAATATTAGTAAATCTAAGACTCCAACCATAATAGAAATAATTAAAGAAGTAGAAAAAGAATGTGTATGTCCTGATGTAAACAATGATGCCTGTATAAATGATCCTTTAGAAGATACATCTTCAACGATAAATATTAATACTGCTATCAAAGAACAATTAATGACATTACCAGGTATTGGAGAAACGAAAGCAGATGCAATTATAACTTATAGATCAAGTACACCTTTTGTAATAATAGATGATTTAAAGAATGTATCTGGAATTGGAGAATCTACATTTGAATCGCTTAAAGACTATATTACAGTGTAATCTAATTTATATAACATTAACTATAGTTATAATTATATATTCATTTATAAATGTTTACTTAATTAAAAGAGAAAGTATATATAATTCTGATACAAATAATATTGTAGGAACTATTAGTGATATATCAATAAATAGTAACGGTAGATCATTAAAAATTAATTCAAAAGAAGATGTTATTGCATTTTATGATGGTGATGAACAAA
This sequence comes from uncultured Muribaculaceae bacterium, assembly GCA_964585265.1. GTDB lineage: Bacteria > Bacillota_I > Bacilli_A > RF39 > UBA660 > JAQVSJ01. The sequence goes on from CAZPCX010000004.1 coordinate 11,376, forward strand.
TATTAATTGGAGATAAAGTAAATATTGAAGGTACCTTGAGTATTCCAAATGAAAACTCTGTATTTAATGTATTCAGTTATAAAAAATATCTTTACAATGAAAATATATTTTTTATTATGAATGTAGATAAGATAAATATAATAAATCACAGTAATAATATATTTGTGAATATTAAAAACAAGATAATAAAATCTATTGATAATAGAAAAACAAAAGACTATTTATATGCATTTATATTAGGTGATACATCATATATTAATGATAAAGTTATGGAGAGTTATCAAACAAATGGAGTAAGTCATTTATTTGCAATATCAGGTATGCATGTTGCATTATTAACTGTATTCTTAGACAAGATATTTAAGAAGAACAAAATATTTATATATATCTTTATGTTATTTTATATGTTTATAACTAATTTCTCACCATCTATTATGAGAGCAGGTATATTTTATATATTGCTATCTTTAAACAAGAAGTATAAGTTAAATATAAAAACAATAAATGTATTGTTAATAACATTATTTATATCATTATTATTAAATCCATTTTTAATAACTAAAGTAGGATTCCAATATTCATTTATTATTAGTTTTTTCTTAATACTTTCTGCAGAAATACTAAAAAATAAATCAAAAGCAATATCATTGTTATTAGTATCAATAATTGCTTTCTTTTCAAGTATACCAATTAGTATAAATAACTTTTTTCAATTAAATTTTCTAAGTATTATATATAATTTATTATTTGTACCATTTGTATCAGTAATTGTATTTCCATTATCATTAGTATCTTATATATTTAAACCATTAGATAAGATACTAATGATATTTACTAGCATATTAGAAAGAATATCTTTATCTATATCAAAGATTGATATTGGAATTATTATATTTGGGAAAATAAGCATTATATTATTTATTATTTACTATGTAGTTTTATATATGACAATTAGAAGATATAAACAGAAGTATTATGTTTTGTTATTAATACTATTAATTATTTTTTACAATAAATCATTGTTTAATAATAAATCTGAAGTCACATTTATTGATGTAGGCCAAGGTGATAGTACTTTTATTAAATTACCTAGGAATAAAGGTAGTATATTAGTAGATACTGGAGGTAATAGTTCTGAAACATTTTCATTGGGGAAAGATGTAATTGTAAAGTATATTAAATCATGTGGTATTAGAAAAATTGATTATTTAATCTTAACTCATGGTGATTATGATCATGTAGGTGAAACCATAGAGATAGTTAATAGTATAAAAGTAAAACAAATAATAATTAATGATGGTGATATTAACAATAATGAATATACAATAATAAATTATTTTAAGAATTATTCTATAAAGAAAGCAGGAGATGTTATAAATATAAATGGTTATAAATTTTACTTCTTAAATCCAATTACACTAACAAATGAAAATGATGACAGTCTTGTTATATATACTAAAATAAAAAATAATAATATTTTAATAACTGGAGATATTAGTAAAAATATTGAAGAAAGTATAATTAAAAAATATAATATCGATGTAGATATATTAAAGATTGCTCACCATGGTTCTTCAACAAGTACATCAAATATATTTATTGATTCGACATCTCCAAAATATGCAATTATTTCTGTAGGTCTAGTAAATAAATATAATCATCCCGATATAAGTACAGTAGAATATTTAAAAAATAATGTAAATAAATTATATATGACTAGTAATGATGGAAGTATTAAATTTTCAATTGGTGGTAAGCTTAAAATATATACTTCAAAGTAATATTCGTGTATAATTAAAGTGGTGGTATTATGAATAAAAACATATATCTAATATATGGAGCAGAGAGACATTTAATAGAAAAAAAGATAGATGAAATTGTCAATTCTTTTTTTTGTGATAACGATAAAAATATAATTAAATATGATATGTTGGAAGTTAATATAGATGATGCTATTGAAGATTTAAGGACGGTATCACTATTTGAAGATAAGAAGATTATAATATGTGAAAATTGTTATTTTTTAACAGCAATAAAATCAAATAATGAACAAGATTTAAAGATGTTATTAAAAATAATGGATAGTGAAATAGATAATATATTAATACTTACAGTTAATGAAGAGAAACTTGATGAAAGAAAAAAGATTGTAAAAGAATTAAAAAATAAATCAAATGTAATTTATTATTCAAAATTAAAAAAAGATGAACTAAGAGATTATATAAATGATAGTTTTTCAAAAGATAAATATAAAATAGAAGATTATTGTGTAAACCTAATGATAGATATAATAGGTGAGGACTTAGATTTTATTGTTAATGAAATTGAAAAACTAAAATTATGCAAATTTGATGAAAAAGAAATATTAGAAGAAGATATTGAGAATCTTTGTTCTAAGAAATTAAATGATAATATATTTGATTTAGTAGATGCAGTAATTAGCAGAGACATTGAAAAATCTCTCGGTTTATACGAAGATTTACTTGTTATAAACGAAGAACCAATAAAAATGATAGCAGTTATTGCAAATCAATTTAGACTTGCATATCAAACAAAGAGCATGAGTAAAGATGGATATAACGAATATGAAATTTCAAAACACTTAGAAGTGCATCCTTATAGAGTAAAACTAGCAAATGAAATAAGAACAGATGAATCAGTATTATTATATTATCTTGAGAAGTTAGCTGACTTAGATTTAAAAATTAAAACTGGAGAAGTTGATAGAAATATAGCTTTTGAAATGTTCTTAATGGAAATATAAAAAAAAGAATCAAACGATTCTTTTTTTATAACTTTCTATATAATCCTATTGCTTTTCCTAATATCGTTACATTCTTTAATATAATTGGAACCATTGTATCATTCTCTGGTTGTAATCTAAAGAAATCTTTCTCTTTAAAGAATGTCTTTAAAGTAACTTCATTTTCATCTGTCATAGCAACTACTATTTCACCATTTCTAGCTGTATTTTGTCTTTGAACTATTACAATATCATTATCACTAATACCAACATTAATCATTGACTCACCACTAACTTTTAATGCGAATACTTCTTTTTGCTTTGGTATTAAATATGCCGGAAGACTAAAATATTCTCCTGGATTTTCTATTGCTTCAATTGGAGATCCAGCAGTAATCTTACCTAATAAAGGAACATCCATTACTGAAGAATTATCTTCAAACATTTCATTCTTAACTAATAACTCAATAGCTCTATTTTTACAATCATCCTTTTTAATATATCCTTTTATTTCTAAATTATTTAAATGAGAATGTATTGTTGCTGGAGAAGATAATCCTAATGCAGCACCAATCTCTCTAACGGTAGGTGGATATCCGTTCTCAAAAATATATTTTTTAATATAACCTAATACATCTTTTTGTCTTTCTGTAAGTGAATCCATTTTATTCCTCCTTATTTATACTATAAGATTAACACAATAAGTGTAAAATGTCAAACGTTTGTTCGAAATAACATTGACACGAACAAACGTTTGTTTTATGATATATGTATGAAAGGGAGGTACTATATGAAAACATTAATAAGAAATAAGGAGATTGTTATATTCTATCTGTTAATTATTGGTTTTTCTTTCTTTTGGGTATGGAGAATAGATACTTTAAAGGTTAGTGAAAAACCAATAGTAAATGTTGAACAAAATATTAAATTAAATGTTTAAATTTTTAATAAATTTGGTATAATGTACTTATAAGAATATAAGGGAGTGTTATCATGATACCAAATTTTGCTTATGATAAAAAAGTAGTAGATAGTATAAAAGCATTAGCGTTAGACATGATTGACACTGCTAAGAGTGGACATCCTGGTATTTGTCTTGGTGCTGCTCCAATGTTATATGCTTTATATCAAAATCATATTAATTATAATTTAGATGAAACAAATTGGATAAATAGAGATAGATTCATTATGTCTGCTGGACATGGATCTGCTTTGTTGTATAGCACTTTGTTTTTTTGTGGATATAAGTATTCTTTAGAAGAATTAAAAAATTATAGAAGATTTGGTTATAAAACTAATGGACATATTGAATATAATCTTGATGGTGGAATAGAAACAACTACAGGACCTTTAGGACAAGGATTTGCAACTGCAGTTGGTATGGCAATAGCAGAAGCACATCAAGCATCATTATTTAATAATAATTCTAATGTAATAGATCATTATACATATGTATTATGTAGTGATGGTGATTTAATGGAAGGTGTATCTTATGAAGCCGCATCTTTAGCAGGAAATTTAAAATTAAATAAATTAATTGTATTATATGATTCAAATAGAATGTCTTTAGATGGAAGTACATCTTTATCATTTACAGAGAATGTTATTGATAGATTTAAGTCTATGAATTGGGATACACAACTAATATTAGATGGAAGTAATGTAAATGAGATAAATGTTGCTATTGATAGAGCTAAGAAAGTAAAAGATAAACCATCTATTATTGAAGTTAGAACTATTATTGGTGCTGGTTCATTAAAACAAAATACATCTTTAGTTCATGGAACTCCATTGTCAGAAGAAGATATAGCACAATTTAAAGAAAAAAATGGTATTAGTAATATTTCATTTGATATACCAAATGAACAATTAGATTATTGTAAATCTATATTTAAAGAAAGAATAACTGAGAATTATAACAATTGGAAAAAAGAATACGATAAGTTTATGTCAATATCTCAAAATGAATTAAAAGAGAAGTTTAATATGTTAATTAAAAATGATTGTACTATTGATTTAAATTTATTAGTTAGTAATGCAACTAAAAATTCAAAATTACAAATGAGAGATATAAATAGAAATATATTAAATACAATTGGTGATGAAGTATCAAATATAATTGTTGGAAGTGCTGATTTAGCAAGCTCAACTAAATTGTATTTAGAAAAATTTTCTGCATTTTCGAATAAAGATTATAAAGGGAAGAATATATTCTTTGGTGTTAGAGAACATGCTATGGGTGCAATATTAAATGGATTAGCATTATGTAATTTAAGACCAATTGGATCTACATTCTTAGTCTTTTCAGATTATATGAAACCAGCAATTAGAATGTCTGCATTATTAAATGTTCCAGTAACTTATTTATTTACACATGATAATATTTCTATAGGTTCTGATGGTAAGACTCATCAACCAGTTGAACAATTAGTAATGTTAAGAAGTATTCCTAATTTTAATGTTTATAGACCAGCTGATTCAAATGAATTGATTGGTTGTTGGAATAACATTATTAATAATAAAAAACCTTGTGCTCTAATTGTGTCTAGAACTGAATCTGAGTTATTACAAGGTACTAATTATTTAAATGTAAGTAAAGGTGCTTATATTGTTAAGAAGGAAGTTAATAGGTTATCTGGTATTATCATTTCAACTGGGTTAGAAGTTAAAACTGCAATTGAATTATCAAATTCATTAGAAAGTAAAGGATATGGTATAAGAGTAGTTAGTATGCCTTGTATGGAATTATTTGAACAACAATCTCAAGAATATAGAGATGAGATATTACCAGTAGGATACAAAACAATTGTAATAGAATATTCTTCTAGTCTTAGTTGGTATAATTATGTTTATAATAAAAAGTATTTGATTACTCTAGATGAATTTGGAGCAACTGGTACTAAGGAAGAATTATATAAACATTTTCATTTTGATAATGAAAGTTTAGTTATTAGAATTGAAAATTTATTAAAATAAACTTGTATTATTAATCGGTTTTTAGTAAAATAATTTTAGGAGGAACAATTATGTTAATGGATATATTAAAAGTATTATTAGGAGTAGTTATTGGTGCTGTTGCAGGTTTCTTTATAGCAAAAGCTTATATGAAAAGTTATTTAAAGAAGAATCCACCAATTAATGAACAAATGATAAAAATAATGATGCAACAAATGGGAAGAACTCCTTCACAAAAACAAGTTAATCAAATGATGAATGCAATGAATAAGCAATTATAAAATT
>CAZPCX010000005.1:0-17232 GCA_964585265.1 uncultured Muribaculaceae bacterium
ATGAAATTGAGAGTGTAAAAGAAACCGAAATTAATTTATTTTTAGATAATGAAAAACCAGTAGAAGAAGAATCTTATGAATTAAATGAAATAGATGAGAAGATTAAAACAATTGATGAATTGTTAAAAGAAACTACTGATGATGATAGCCTTTATTCTTTAGTAAATAATATGTATAAAGATGAAGAGGAAGGAGAGGATGCAAATTGACAACATTTGTTGAGTTCTTACAAGTATTGCTACCAATAATACTTTATGTGTTTGGAATAGCATTGTTAATAGTACTAATTATTCTTACTATTAAGTTCATTAGAACTATGAATAAGGTAGAAGACATAGTAGACAGTGTGGACAGCAAAGTAAAGTCACTAAACGGAGTATTTAACTTGATAGATAATATGACTGACAAGATATCTTCATTTACTGATAGAGCAGTAGATGCAGTATCAGGACTTATTTCAAGAATATTTAAAGGTAGAAAAAATAAAGAAAAGGAGAAAGAAGAAAATGATGAAGAAAAAGAGGAATAAATTTATTCTAGGAGCTATCCTAGGAGCAGCTGCTGGTGTATTGTTTGCACCTAAGAAGGGTAGTGAAACTAGAAAGGATCTTTCTAATAAGATATCTGAACTTTGGGATAAAGCAAAAGAAATAGATATAGATGATGTTAAAGCTAAATTTAGTGAGAAGATAAAAGAAATAGAATTAGAATTAAAAGATCTTGATCAAGAGAAAGCAAAGAAGTTTGCTGAAAAGAAGATTGAACAATTAAAGAAGAAAATATCTGATTTATATGACATGGCAAAGAAAGCTGGTAAACCAGTTGTAGAAGATGCAGTTAAAGCATTAAAGGCTTCTTTTATTGAAAGAACAAAAGAAGTTATTAAAAAATTAGAAGAAAAATAATTGTAAAATAGTAGTTATTTACAAGAAATATAGAAATTTGTTGGTTGATGGAAAACAAACTTAGTAAGTAATGAATTACTCGCAATTCGTTAACTGCGTTAAAGTAAGAGTGCATAGTTTACTATGAACTAAGGTGGTACCACGTATAAGCGTCCTTAGACTTTAGGACGTTTTTTTATATCAAGGAGGTAGTATGAGTTTATACGAAGAGTTAATTAAAAGAGATTTAATTAAAGATGTAAGTAATGAAGAACTAGCAAAGAAAATGTTAAATGATGAGAAAATAACTTTTTATTGTGGATTTGATCCTTCAGCAGAATCATTACAATTAGGTAACTTTGTTCAAGTAGTAAGAATGAAATTATTACAGAAGTATGGACATAGACCAATTGTATTAGTGGGTGGAGCAACTGGATTAATAGGTGATCCTAAACAATCTGGTGAAAGAAAGCTATTAACATTAGAGCAATCATTACATAATGCTGAAAAGTTAAAGGTTCAATTAAGTAAATATATAGATATATCTAGCGAAGATAAAGGTATATTAGTAAATAATTATGACTGGATATCTAAAATAGATACTATATCTTTTCTTAGAGATTATGGTAAACATTTTAATATTAATTATATGCTTTCAAAAGATACAGTAGCTAATAGATTAGATACTGGTATTTCGTATACTGAGTTTTCGTATATGTTAATACAAGCTATTGATTTTTTGAAATTAAACGAAAAATATAACTGTAAACTACAATTTGGAGGTTCTGATCAATGGGGCAACATTACTGCTGGATTAGAGCTTATTAGAAAGACAAATGGAGATAATACAGATGTAATTGGTATAAGTTCACCATTATTAACTAAAGCAGATGGTACTAAGTTTGGTAAGAGTGAATCTGGTGCTTTATGGTTAGATGAAAACTTAACATCTCCATATCAAATATATCAATATTTAATTAATACAGCAGATGCAGATGTAATTAAATATTTAAAGACATTAACATTATTAGATATAAATGAGATAGAGAAGTTAGAACAAAGTATAACTAATGAAATGAAAGAAAATAGAGTTGGTCAAAAACTTCTTGCTAAAGAAGTAGTAACTTTAATTCATGGAGAAGATGCATATAATAGAGCAATTAAAATAACAGATGTATTATTCTCTGGTGATATTAAGAATCTTAGTTTAAATGAATTAGAAGAATGCTTTAAAGGTGTAGTTAGTAGTAAGATAAAAGAAGGATTAAATATAGTAGATATGTTAGTAGAAACTAATATATTACCTAGTAAAAGAGAAGCAAGAGAAATGATAAATAACTCTGCAATAACTATTAATGGAGAAAAAGTAATGGATGAAAATATTGTTTATAAAAAAGATAAATTGTTATATAATAAATATATAGTAGTAAGAAAAGGTAAAAAGACTTATTACTTAATAGAATTAATATAGAAAGGATTATATGAATTTATTTAGTAAAGAAAAAGATTTAATATTTAAGATTACAAATATGGTTTTAGTAATATGGTTTGTTGTTGGAGTTGTGCTTTTTTGGGTACAATTAACTAATGTTATTCTCAGAACGGAACCTATGACTTATGAGGTATATAGAAGCAGAAACTGTAACAATTACTATGAGTGTGAAGATTGTGAAGGCATGGAATCTCCTAAATATTATGTAAATTGTGAAGAAGAATACGATAACTATGTTTATTATAGTGAAGATAATGAAAGAGAAGATTTAAAGCAATTATTTATATTTTTTGGAAATGTTTTAATTGTTAGTGGAGTTATTTACTTTATAAACAGGAGGAATAAATAATATGAATTTATTTAGTAAAGATAAGGACTTAATATTAAAAATAACTAATTTAATACTTATAATTGGATTTATTGTTACTTTGATAGTATTCTATAATGGTTTTGTAAATATAGTATTTGATAAATCATTAAAAACATACTCAATATTTCAAAAAGAAAGTTGTGATGTAGAATACTGTGAAGATTCAGATACAATTTGTTCCATAGATGGAGAAAAGACAGAAGAAGAAATTGATTGTGAAGAAGAATATGAATTATATAAAGAAGATTATAAGAGTGATAAAGTAATATATCAAAAGAGAATGATTTCATCAGCATTATCAGCAATTACTGTTGGATTAGCAATATATTTCATAAATAAAGGACATAAAAAAAAGGTTAGTAAATAACCTTTTTTTCTATCTGCTGTAGAACTCTACAACTAATGATTCATTAATATCTGCATTTAATTCGCTTCTTTCAGGATATCTAATATAAGTACCTTCAAGTTTAGTTAAATCAAATGACACATATTCTACTGTTTTAATTATCTTGCTTTGTGCTTCTTTAACTACTTTAAGATCTTTAGATTTATCTCTAAAAGATATTATATCACCTGGTTTTACTTGATAAGAAGGAATATCTACTTTCTTACCATTAACTAATAAGTGACCATGGTTTACTAATTGTCTTGAACCACGTCTTGTATTAGCTAATCCCATACGATATGCAATATTATCTAGTCTACTTTCTAACATTTTTAGAAAGTTTTCACCAACGATACCCTTTAACTTACTGGCTGTTCTAAATGTTTTTTCTAGTTGTTTTTCAGTTAATTCGTAAATGAATCTTATTTTTTGCTTTTCAGTTAATTGAATAGCATATCCTGATAGCTTTTTCTTTCTACTATTTCCATGTTGTCCTGGTCCATAAGGTTTTTTTAATAATTCTTTTCCAGTTTCTAATGTTGAAAAAGCAACACGACGACTTCTTTTATAAGAAGATCCAGTATATCTCATTTTTTTCTCCTTTCAATGTTCTACTAAACATTGAAAACAATTCAAATCTATAGGGTGTTTGTCATATACTTTCATATAGCAGCGTAAACTACTTGTATTTAAAACAAACGCGTTATAGACCCATTGATTGCCGCTCTAATGTTTAATGCAAATGTATTATAATATTAATGTGATAAATAGTCAAATATAATATACAAAATAAATTAAAAATATGTTAAAATTAGAGTGTAAAAGAAAATAAGGAGGATTATATGGATAATATTGTTTTAGAAATAGTAACATATTATATTATAGCGGTGTTGTTTATAATAATCATTCTTAGTTTAATGCAATCTGTTAGAAAACAAAAATTAAAAAAAGAGTTATGTGATTTAGAAAGACAAAAGAATCAGATTATAGATGCACCTATAATGAGTGAATTAACAAAGGTAGAAGCTTTAGCAAAGAATGAAAAGATAAAAGCTAAATACGATATATGGCAAAATAAGATTGAAATTATTAAGAGTAATATTTTATCAGAAATAAATGATTTAATTATTGAAGCGGATTTTCTTGTGGATCAAAGAAACTTTTCTTTATATAAAGAAAAGAAAATAAGAATAGAATTAAAAATATATGAAGCAACTGAGAATAAGATTAGATTAATATCTGAAATACAAGAAATTACTTTGTGTGAAAATAAGAATAGAACTATAATTACAGATTTAAAAACAAGATATAGAAATATTCTTCGGAATTATGAATCTTTACAAGCAGACTTTGGAGAAGTAAAAGAGACAATAAAATTACAAATAGAAAATATTGATAAAAGATTTAAAGATTTTGAAACTTTATTAGAAAAACAAGAATATGAAGAAACAAATGTAATTACTAAAGTATTAGTTTCTATGATTTCTCATATGGAAACAGTTATGGATGAGTTACCATCTGCTATATTAATGGCTACTAATTTAATACCTAAGAGAATTGAAGAAATATTATTAAATAATGATAAATTAGTAAAGAGTGGTTATCAATTAGATTACTTAAATGTTGAATACAATATAAATGAAACAAAGAAAAAGATAGAAGATATTATGTCAAGAATTAGAGTATTAAACTTAGAAGATGTAGTATTTGAATTAAAGGTAATACTAGAGTACTTTGATTCTATGTTTAATGACTTTGAAAGAGAGAAGCTATCAAGAAAGACATTTGATGATCAAGTTATTTCATTTAAATCTAAATCAAAGAAGATAAATGATCAACTAAATATGTTATACGGAATAGATAGTGATATAAAGTATAATTATAAATTAAGCAAAGAACAATTAACTAAACTTGGAGAATTATCAGAAGAATATAAGATTGTAAATGCTGATTTTGATACTTTATATGAAACAAAAGAAACATCAAGTTTTCCATATTCTAGGTTAATGAAGGAATTAGAAATTTTATCTTTAAAACTTATCAAGTTATATGAAAGATTAGGTAATTATATTGAAACTGTTGGAAATATGCAAGAAGATGAAAAAAGAGCAAGAGAACAGTTTGCTGAAATATCTGATATATTAAAACTTGCTAAATATAAGATAAGAACTTATAAGTTTCCAATTATACCAAGTAGTTATTTCACTGAATTACAAGAAGCAGCTGATTCTATAAAAGAAATAACTAATGAGTTATCAAGAAAACCAATTAGTATTGACATATTGAATACTAGGGTAGATACTGCTAGAGATTTAGTGTTTAAGTTCTCTAACACTACAAATGAGCTAATTAAAACAGCGGGTATGGCAGAAAAAGCGATTGTATATGGAAATAGATATAAGAGTAGTAAATCACACGTAGAAGAAGGCTTAAATAGGTCTGAAAGCTTATTCTTAAATGGTGAATACAAAAAGTCTTTGGAATTAACTTTAAATACAATTGATACTGTAGAACCTGGTATTTATAAGAAATTACTTGGATTATATGAAAAAAATTGAATATTATAAATATTCTCTTTTTTTTTAACTAATTATTTGATATAATGGTTATAGCAAAAATCTTTTAAATTTACGGAGGAAAGAAATGAGCAAGATAAAAATTTTTAGTATGGGCGGGTTAAACGAATTAGGTAAGAATATGTATGTAGTTGAAGTAGATGAAGACATATTCGTATTTGATGCTGGTTTGAAATATGCAGATGAAAGACTATTTGGTGTAGATTATATAATACCTGATTATACTTATTTAAAAACTAATTATAAGAGAATAAAAGGTATATTTATTACTCATGCACACAATGAACAAATTGGAGCATTATTAAACATAATAGAAGATATACCAAGTATTAAAGTATATGGTACTAAGTTTACTATAGATACAATTAAGAAATTATTAGAAGAAAAAGAAATAAAGACAAATGGTAATTTAATAGAAATACCAGCACATAAAAAAATAGTATTTGGTGATAATAGTGTATTTCCAATTAGCGTTACACATTCAGTACCTGAATCAGTAGGATATGTAGTAAATACTATTGACGGCGCTATATTTTATACTGGTAATTTTGTATTTGATCCAACTATGAGAGGAAGTTATAAGACAGATGTTGGTAAACTAGCATATCTTGGAAAACAAGGTGTATTGTGTTTATTAGCAGAGTCTTTATATGCAGAGAAGAAGGGATATACTTCACCAAATCATAGAATATCTTCTTTAATAAATGAGATATTAATAAGAAGTGAAGATAGAATAATATTCAATGTATTTCCAACTAATGTATATAGAATACAAGAGTTATTTAATGAAGTAATGAAAACACAAAGAAGAATAGTAATAATGGGTAAAAGATTACAAAATGCAATTAACTATGTATTGGAACAAAACTATATGTCAATAGATAAAGATAGAATTGGTAACTTAGCAAATATTGATGATAAAGATGTTATTATATTAACTTCTAGTGAAAGTGAAAAGCCATTACTTAATGTTGAAAAAATAGCTAATGGTTATGATAAATATATTAAAGTTAAACCAACAGATACTTTTATGTTCTTAGATCCAGTTACAGATGAAACTGAGAAGTTAATAACAAAGATATCAGATAAGATATCTAAAATAGGGGCAGAAGTAATAACATTATCTAAGAATAAATATTTAACACATCATGCTTCTAGCGAAGATTTGATGTTGATGTTAGATTTAATTAATCCTAAATATTATTTCCCAGTTATTGGAGAATATAGACATCAAGTAGCAAATGCTAATATAGCTAATGCTATAGGTATACCTAAAGAGAATATATTATTAAAACAAAATGGTGATGTAGTAATTATTGAAAATCAAAAGTTAGTAGAATGTTTTGATAAAATACCTATAGAAGATATTATGATAGATGGTACTACTGTTGGAGATATTGGAGAATTAGTATTAAAAGATAGAGAAATGTTAAGTGATAATGGAATTGTAATAGTATGTGCAACAATAGATAAGAAGACAAAAGAAATATTAGCAGGACCAGAAATACTTACAAGAGGATTTATATACGTTAAAGATAGTGGAGATATTATTAAAGAAATAGAGAAAATATCTTTAGAAAAAATAACAGAAAATACTACTGTTAATTATGTAGATTATAATAAAATAAAAAATTCGATTAGAGAAGATGTTGGTAAATACTTATTCTATGAAACAGAATGTAAACCAATGGTAATAACAGTAATTCAAGAAATATAAAAGAGAATCATTTGATTCTCTTTATTTTTTATATAATTCAGTATTATAAAAATGTTCCATTTCTTCATCATATTTAATTAAGTCTTCATCATCAACTAAGAAGAAGTAATATCTAAGAACATCTTTATTATTTGGTTGTACTGGATCGTCCCAAGTAAGATCTAAATGTAACCACTCATCATTTACATATACATAATTCCAAATATGTTTATCATTAGATATTTTATAATTTGGAATATCCATTTTATATAGAAATAGACTCATTAAATCAGTATACCCACTACATATTCCATAGTTATCAAATAATAATCCATATGCAGTATTAGAAGCTATAAGAGAGTTACCATTAGCAAAATCTATATCATACTTAGTATTATTGATTATATAATTATGAATATTTTTAATATTTTGTTCATCATTTTTTTTATCAGATACTAGTGTTTCGTAAAGTTCATCAACTTCATCTTCTATTTCTAATACAATTTCATCTGTATATACTTTTTCAACTATAACAACAATCTTACCATTCTCTGAATACTTAGTTCTAATCTTTTTAAATGAGTTAAATGTATGTACATAGTTATTTATTGCAGATAGCATTGTATCATCAGCTGTTAAAACTTTAATATCTTGAATACAATTTTCATATTCTTTTGAACAATAAAATGTAAATTCATCCATACCAGATGCTAATACAGTATAATATATATCTATTAAGTCTTCGTATTTATCTGGTTCAAAATCATCAGTTATATTAAATGTATTAGGTATAGCAGTATTTTGATAAACATTTTTTTCTATTATTGATGGAGATCTTTTAAAACTATCTACAAATTCAATTATATTATCTTTATACACAAAGAAAATAAGTGTAGCATTAAATAATATTATTAATAGTATTATTGTAGAAATAAAGTTTCTCTTCATATGATCACCAATAACATTTTATCATACGTTATAAAAAAAAAGAAGTAATTTACAATTACTTCACACTAAACATTTTTGCTAAACGAGATTTTTTTCTAGCACCAGCATTTTTCTTTATTACACCTTTTTTAACTGCTTTGTCTATATTCTTAATAACAGTATTTAAATCTTTACTATCTTTACTTTTTTGTATTTTTTTAATTGTTGGTTTCATAACTCCTTTAACTGGAGCATTTGATTTAGTTTTCTTAATAGTACCTTTTAATCTTTTAATAGCACTCTTTATATTTGGCATTTTCTCACCTCCATTTATGTACAGATTAAGTCTATCAAACTTTAGTTATAAAATCAATGTTTGATTGAAAGAATTTGCATTAAATGTTATTATTATATATGTTAGTCGGGAAGTGAATATATGACAGATAAGCATAAGGGTATATTTAAAGATGAATATAAGGTAGATGATTATACCGTTGTTTTTAACATAAATGGTGAAGAAACAATATATACTGAGAAGTGTTATGAAAATTTATATAAATTAGATATAATTATTAGCAATAATAATGAAAAATATGAATATAATAATTATTATATAAAGATTGATCATGAAATATTATTATCTATAGATATAGTAAAAGAAATAATAAGTAATTTATATCAGATTACATTCTTTAATCATAGATTTATAGGAGAAGTAATAAATGAAAGGAATAAAACTATTATTACAAGCAACAGGTTTATAGAAGAACAATTAAATAAAAAGAATGCAATTTCAGATATATATTCAAAGTATTTAGAGTATAACAAAGATGATGATTATAAATTAAAATATGAAGCTTTTTTTGAAGTATACTTTTCAACTCATAGTATTCCAGATAGTATTAGAAAAGAATATGTAAAAGATAGTAGTAATTTGTTTGATATTAGTAGTATTGATTTAGAAATTAAAAAAGGATTTAAAGGAAAAGCACAACAATTTGCATTTAGAACAGAAGAATTAGAAAAAGAATATGAACAATTAAAGAGTAAAGTTGAAGATAATACAAATATTGATAATAGAATTAAAATATGTAAGCATATATTAGATAAAATTAATGAGATAGAAAAGAAGAATAATGCATATAATAAGATAATAGAAGAGAGAAATAATATTTCTAAAGATAAGGCATTAACTATAATATTGAAATTAAAAAAAAAGAATGCGCTAAATAAAAAGATTAAGTTTATAGAATCCAGATTTAACTACAATAAAGAGATAGATAAATTAAAGACATATATAAAAGAAAAGACAAAAGATGATCTTATTAGTGATTATGATATCTCTATAGATGATATTAGAAAAGAAATAAAGAAATGTGTTAAGAAGTTTAATTTAAAATTATCTAAGATAAATAAACATAATGAAGAAGAAATGAATCTGAAAAAACATATTGATTTAATGTATTTTGATGATATATATTTTGAAACGGAAGATATTGAAGAAAGTATTGGGGTTTAATAAATATGGATAAAATAGTTGAAAGAAGTATTATTAAGAAATTTAAAAAACCAATATATTCAAAGTTTTTAAAAGCAATTAAGGATTATGATTTAATACAACCTAATGATAAGATAGCAGTTTGTATAAGTGGTGGTAAAGACTCTTTTTTACTAGCAGAATGTATGAAGATATTGCAAAGATATAGTAAGATACCTTTTGAAGCTGTATTTATATTAATGAATCCTGGTTATTCTAGAGAGAATATTGAAGCAATTAAAACAATGTCTAATGAATTAAATATACCTTTAACAATATATGACAATAATATATTTAAAATATTTAATTTAGCTATTAAAACAACACCTTGTTTTCTATGTGCTAAGATAAGAAGAGGATATTTATATAATAAAGCAAAAGAACTTGGATGTAATAAGATAGCTCTTGGACATCATTTTAATGATGTTATTGAGACTGTATTAATGAATATGTTTTACAATGGTACTTATAGTGGGATGCTTCCAAAGTTGTATAGTGATAATTTTAAAGGTATGGAATTAATAAGACCTCTATATTTAATTAAGGAAGAAGATATAAGTAGTTGGGTTAAATATAATAAGTTAGAATTCATTAATTGTGTATGTGAAATGTTAAAGGAAAGAAATGTAGGCAAGAGAAAAGAAATAAAAGAATTAATAAAGAATTTGAAGGAAAATAATGATAATATTGATATAAATATTTTTAGAAGTCTTGAAAATGTAAATGTAAACACAGTAAATGGCATTATTAAAGACATTAGCAAAAATGAGCAAGTGTAAAGTGGAATGGGCTTGCTAATTATGTTATAATTAAGATGCCTATAGATATAAGGGCTTACATAAATCCGAGTAATCGATAATAGGGAATCCAATAATAATCGGTGTGAATACCTATCCATTAAGTGTTGTAGGAATCCTAAAATTATTTAGAGGATACCCACCTGTATATATGTGCAGGGTTTATCGTTAAGTTACGTATCTATGGGCTTTTTTGAGGAGTAAGATATGTGGTTAGATAGATTAAATATGATTATTGGTAATGAAAATATTAATAAATTAAATAATTCAAAAGTAGCAGTAATTGGATTAGGTGGTCATGCACTTGAAACACTTGCTAGAAGCGGTATTGGTACTTTATTATTAGTAGATAATGATGTGATTGACATTACTAATTTAAATAGGCAATTAATAGCATTAAATTCTAATATTGGATTAAAGAAAATAGAAGTAGCTAAATCTAGAGTATTAGATATTAATCCTAATGCCAATATAATTTGCTTTGATATGTATTTAGATGATACTAATATAAATGAATTATTTAAATATGATATAGATTATTTAATAGATGCATGTGATACTATTTCTACTAAAACACTATTAATAAAAGAATGTAAAAAAAATAATATAGATATAATTAGTTGTATGGGTACTGGTAATAAGATGGATCCTAGTATGTTAGAAATAATTGATATTAAGAAAACCTCTTATGATCCAATTGCTAAGATAATAAGAAAAAAATTAAAAGAAGAAAAGATTAACTATAAAGTAAATGTAGTATGTTCTAAAGAAAAATCAATAGATATAAAAGATATTGGTTCAAATAGTTTTGTACCTGCTACTGCTGGTATATTATGTGCTAGTTATGTTATTAAAAGGATAATAAATTTATGATATAATATTTTTAGGAGGTAAAATATGTGGTATGGTTTTATAGGTTTTATAATATTTATAATCTTAAGTTCAATTAGACAAATAAACGAATATGAGAGAGGAATTAAATTTAGATTTGGTAAATTTCTAAAGATAATGAGTCCAGGATGGAATATAGTATTACCAATAATAAATACTTATTCAAAAGTAGACATAAGAACAAAAGTAATTGATGTTCCAGAGCAAGAAGCTATTACTAAAGATAATGTATCAGTTAAAATAAATGCAGTTATTTATTTTAAAATATTTGATGCATCAAAAGTAGTATTAGCAGTTGAAGACTATATGTATGCTACTAGTCAATTAGCACAAACAACAATGAGAAATTTAGTTGGTTCATGTTCTCTTGATCAATTACTAAGTGAAAGAGAAGAAATATCATTAAAGATATGTAAGATTATTGATGAAGCAACTGATCCATGGGGTATTAAAGTAGAAAATGTTGAATTAAAAGATGTATCTTTACCTGAAGATATGAAACGTGTAATTGCTAAAGTTGCAGAAGCAGAGAGAGAAAAAATGGCAGTTATTACTAAAGCACAAGGTGAAGTTGAGGCTTCAGATAATTTAGCTAAAGCAGCACATACTTTAAGTGAATCTCCAGGAGCATTACACTTAAGAACTTTATCTACTATTAATGATGTAAGTTCAGATCAATCAAATACAATAATATTTGCAATACCAGTTGAAATATTAAGAGCATTTGATAGTAATACAGCAAAAGATATTGTAAAAAAGATTTCAAATAAAAAATAAAGCTTATGCTTTATTTTTTTGTATATTTATCGTACATTTCTTTTATTAATTTTTCATATTTACTTGTTTCTTTTGGTACATAATATTTCTTATTAATTAAATTATCTGGTAAATATTGTTGTTCTATCCATCCATCTTTATAATCATGTGGATATTTATAATCTACAGCTTTACTATTTATATGCTTTGGTACTTGTCCAACATTTTCTTTTTTAAGATCTTCAAATGCACTTGATAAAGCTAGGAAAGCACTATTAGATTTTGGACTTAATGCTAATTCAATTATTGTAACAGATAGAGGAATAATCAATTCTGGCATTCCAACTCTCTCACAAGCATTTATACAAGCCATTACTTTTGGCCCCATACCTGGATTTGCTAATCCAATATCTTCGTAAGTAATAACTGTCATTCTTCTATATATACTTTCAAAGTCTCCAGATTCAATTAGTCTTGCTAAGTAGTGTAATGATGCATTAACATCACTACCTCTTATGCTCTTTTGAAAAGCACTTAATAAGTCATAATATTCTCCTTCACTATAAGAAGAAGATTTAGTATTCTTAAGGTTCTTTACTTCTTCAATTGTTACTATTTTATCTTTAGAAGAATAGAATGCCATTTCTAATGTATTGTAAGCAAATCTAAGATCACCTTTAGATATTTTTGCAATAAACTTTAAGGTATCATTATCTATTACAATTCCTTCTAACATATTCTTTTTAATAGCGCTATTTAAACCATCTAATAAATCTTTATCATTTAATTCTTCTAATTCAAATATTTGACATCTACTTCTTATAGATGGATTTATAGAATGATATGGATTAGCAGTTGTCATTCCAATAATAATTATTAATCCACTTTCTAAGTATGGTAAAAGTAAATCTTGTTTATCTTTATTTAATCTATGAACTTCATCTAATACAACTATTAAACCACCATACATTTTAGCTTCTTCTACTATTATGTCAAAGTCTTTTTTATTATTAACAACTGCATTAAAGTATCTAATTTTTTGATTTAATTCTCCTGCAATTGCATACGCAATACTAGTTTTACCAATACCTGGTTTACCATATAATATCATTGAAAATAGTTTTTTATTTTTAATCATATTATAAATAACTTTATCTTTTCCTACTAAATGTCTTTGACCAATTATTTCTTTTATTTTAGTTGGTCTCATTTTATACGCTAAAGGTTCATTCATAATATCACCCTATGACAATTTTAACATAAATATGCTATAATTCAAATGGTGATAATATGGAAAAATATGTACGAGAATTTATAGATTATATTATTATTGAAAGAGGATTATCCTCTAATACAAGTAGTGCTTATAATAGTGATCTTATTAAATATATGAGATATATAAATAAAGGTATAGATAATATAAGTAATAATGATATTGAAAAATATATTGAACATTTAAAAAAAGAAAAATTATCATCTTCATCTATAGCAAGAAATATAGTTAGTATTAAAAATTTTCATAAATATATTTCAAGAGTATACAATATAAAAGATCCTAGTGAAGCAATTGAAAGACCTAGAATAAGTAAAAGATTACCGAATGTTCTTTCAATTGAAGAAGTAGATAACTTATTAGATATAAAAACAGATACTGTATTTGATTATAGAAATAAAGCAATGCTTGAATTAATATATGCAACTGGTTTAAGAGTATCTGAGTTAGTTAATTTAAGTGTTAATGATTTAGATATTAGTAATGCAAGTGTAAGATGTTTTGGTAAGGGTAGAAAAGAAAGAATAATACCTATTGGAGATATTGCTATTGAAGCATTAAATAAATATTTAGAAAAAAGAAATAATATGCTTAAAGGTTATATAACTGATTATTTATTTATAAATAATCATGGTAAGAAATTAACAAGACAAGGATTCTTTAAGATTCTAAGAATGATAGCTTATAATAAAGGTATTAAAAAAGAATTCTCACCACATACACTAAGACATAGTTTTGCAACACATTTATTAGAAAATGATGTAGATTTAAGAATAATACAAGAATTATTAGGACATGAAAATATATCTACTACTCAAATATATACTCATGTTCAAAATAATCTGATAAAAAAGAAATATGATGAATATCATCCAAGAAGTAAAAAAGAATAAAACCAATTATTTAGTAATTGGTTTTTCTATATATATTTCTTTTACTATTTCTATATTAATATTTTCAATTTTATTCAAAGACTTTAATATATCTTCATCAACATTTAAATTATATATTATATTCTCTTTATATTCTTTTTTATATTTTATATTTTCAAGTACACTTTTAATTATCTTTTCATCTTCATAACTAACTATTATATTTATATTCTTACACTTAATCATTTCTATTAATTCGCATTTCTTAACTAGATTAGATATTGAATTCTTATATGTTCTTGTTAAATATCCTTTACCTAATTTAATACCACCAAAGTATCTTACTGTAATTGCTAATACATAATTTAATTTATTCTTTTTTAATACATCTAACATTGGTTTACCAGCACTATTTTTTGGTTCTCCGTTATCATCTGATTTCTCAATATTTTCAAATATATATGCATAACATATATGATGTGCATCTTTATACTTATCTTTTATTTCTAATAAGTAGTTATTAACATCATCTATAGTACTTATTTTATATAAGAATGATATAAATTTAGATTTATTAACTATAATTGTGTCATTAATATTGTTTTTAATGGAAATCATAATATCACCACATCCATTATACTATATTTAATATATTTGATATAATTTAAATGGTGATCATAATGAATTTATACAAATATGAGAATGAATTATATAAAGAAGGTATTAGTTATATAGGTGGAGTAGATGAAGTGGGTAGAGGGCCTTTAATTGGTCCTGTAGTAAGTGCATGTGTTGTATTACCAAAGAAATTAAAGATAAAGGGATTAAATGATTCAAAACAGTTATCTGAAAAGAAACGAAATGAATATTATAAAATAATAAAAGATAAAGCATTAGGTGTTGGTATAGGAATTATAGATAATAAGATAATAGATAAGATTAATATATATGAAGCCAGTAAGGAATCAATGAATATAGCAATTAATAACTGTTTAAAACAAGTAAAGATAGAGCATGTTTTAATTGATGCTATGAAGTTAAATATAAGTATAGATAGTACTTCTATAATAAAGGGTGATCAAAAGAGTATATCTATTGCAGCAGCATCAGTAATAGCAAAGGTAACAAGAGATGCTATTATGTATGAGATGGATAATAAATATCCTGAGTATGATTTTAAAAATAATAAAGGATATCCTACAAAGAAGCATATTGAAGCTATAAATAAGTATGGAATATTAAAAGAACATAGATTGAGCTATAAGCCAGTTATGGACTATATAAATAGCAAACATTGATTTTATTCAAAAAATATGTATAATAATGCATGTTGAGAGAAGGTATAATATGAAAAAAGGATTAAAATTAATTTCAACATTATTTAAATGCATTGGTATAGGTGGTATTGGACTATATATATACAATAGTATAAAAGCTAGTAATGATTATGTTACATTGCCACAAGAAGTAGCAGATAGTATAAGATTGTATTTAATAATAGGTATTGGAACAATAGTAATTGGTATTGTATTAAATATGATATATAACAGATTAATAAGAAGAGAAGTAGAAGAAGAAACTATAAAAGAAATAAATGAAGATCAAAAAGAATGTAAGAATTGTAAAGAGTTAATAGCAAAAGATTCATATATATGTCCTAGTTGTGGATATATAGAAGATAAAGAATCAGAAGAGAAAAAGGTAGAAGAAGAAAAGATTGATGAAGAGTATATAAATAAGTATTACAATGATAATAGAAGAGTAGATAAAGATAACCAATCAGCATTAATAAGAGTTCTTCCAAAGATATTCTTGATTATATTTATTGTTATTAGTATTTACTTAGTATATTTATTATCTATTGAAGATAATAAAAATAATGTTGTATCAGATAAGAAAATAGAGTTCTTGAATTTTGCAATTAGTATTACTTCAAAGATAGATACTGATGAATTAGATTTAAGTGGTTCTAAGGTATATCTTACTTTAACAGATTTAGGTAATGTTTCTAATAATTATGATTGTGATGACTCATATATTGTAGTCAATGGAAAAGAATATTATTTAATGTTATCTGGTAAAGGTGATTATTCAGAATATAGTATTGATTTAGTAAATATAGAAGAATTAAATATATCTAAAGTATTAAATTACAATAATTTAGTGAAAGATGTAAATGATAAATTACTTATAGATACTCAAGATAAAGTAATAATATATAATAGAAATTAACAATCATTATGATTGTTAATTTTTTAGTACCAATTATAATAATATGATATAATTAAAAAAACAAAGGGATAAATAAATAAATATTTAATATATAATTTGAAAGGATTTGATTAAGATGGCAGAGAAATTAGTAATAGTGGAATCACCTAGTAAATCAAAGACAATTGAAAAGTACCTAGGTGATAAATATAAAGTAGTTGCTAGTATGGGTCATATTAGAGATTTATCTACAAAAGGTAAGTATGGTTTAGGTATTGAAACAGAGAATGATTTTAATCCAATATATGAAATAATAAAAGGGAAAAATAAAATAGTTAAAGAGTTAAAAAAACATGTTAAAGAATCAAAAGAAGTTTACTTAGCAACCGATCCAGATAGAGAAGGAGAGGCTATAAGTTGGCATTTAAAAGAGGAATTAAAGCTTGATAATGCTAATAGAGTTATATTTAATGAGATAACTAAAGATTCAATAATAGAAGCATTTAAAAATGTTAGAAAAATAGATGATAATCTTGTACATTCACAAGAAGCAAGAAGAATGCTA
>CAZPCX010000006.1:0-15085 GCA_964585265.1 uncultured Muribaculaceae bacterium
GATAAATTAGCTCAAACTGGACATACAACATATAATTTACCATTACCTCTAGATGATGATTCTTATAATTTTAGTTTCAGTGGATTAAAAAGTGCAGTTATTAATTTAGTTAATAAAGAAAAAAGAGAAGGTAGAAAAATAATAATTGAAGATTTAGCAGCTTCTTTTCAAGATGTAGTTGTAAATATATTAACTAAAAAAGCAATGAGAGCAGTTAAAGAATATAAAGTAAATCAATTACTTATTGCAGGAGGAGTATCTGCAAATAGTTCAATAAGAGAGGGATTTAGTAGGTTATGTAAGGAAGATAATATTGAGTTATTAATACCAAAGATTCAATATTGTACTGATAATGCTACTATGATTGGTTGTGCTGCTTATTATGCATATAAAAAGGGAATAGTAAGTGATTATAGTTTAAATCCTAAGTCAACAGAAGCCCTTAACTAGTGTATTTTATATGCTTATTATGGTAAAATAAGAGTAGAAATGAGGTGTTTATATGAATAAAACAATAGAAAAAGTTGTAAGTAATATGAACATGGAAGGTTTTACTATTACTAAAAAACAACAAGAAGAAATAACTAATATAGCAATTAATGATGTTAAGAAAAAGAAATTAAATTTTAAAGATTTTTCAAATATGGTTAAATTAATGACTCTTTGGGAACAATTTGGTAAGAATAAAGAGGATAATCAAAAGAAAAAATGATAAATTACGAATATGATAAAGCTATTAAAATCAATTGTGAAGAAGATCCAAATTGTTATCCGGATACTAATGTTTTAAAAAATATTCATAATATAACTGATCCAGAGAAATTAGAAACTTATGAAAAATATATTACAAGTGTAGAATTATATAAGATGATTGAATCAAACTATACTGGTAATTTTGATGTTGAACATTATAAAGATATACATAAAAAATTGTTTGAAAAAGTATACGTACCTGAGATAGCTGGTACTTTAAGAAATTATGATTTATTAAAAGCAGGAACTTGTTTTTGTATTGGAAAGTATGTTGAAGATAATTTAACTAGTACTTTAAATAAGATGAAGAAAGACATGCACAATATTAGTACTATTGATGATTACATAAATAAATTAGTATATTATTATTCGGAATTAAATATGATTCATCCTTTTAGAGAAGGTAACGGGAGAACATTAAGAGAGTTTTTAAGACAATATGTATATTCATTAAATGATTATTACAATATTAATTGTGAATTAGATTATTCTAAGATGGATGCTAAGGCATTATTTAATAGTACTGTTAAAGATGATTCTGCTGGATTGAAAAATGAATTTACAAAGGCATTTGTGGATTTAGAAAAGAAGAAGAAGGAAGAAAGCCGTAAGAGGTAACAATATGGATTTTAATAAACTAAATGAAAAACAAAAAGAGGCAGTTTTATATGTCAATGGGCCTCTTTTAATTTTAGCGGGTCCTGGTTCTGGAAAGACTAGGGTTTTAACTTATAAAATCGCATATTTAATAGAAGAGGGATATGCTAAACCTGAAGATATATTGGCAATAACATTTACTAATAAAGCAGCAAAGGAAATGAAAGAAAGAGTATATTCTTTAATAGGACAAAGAGATATTCAAATATCTACTTTCCATTCTTTTGGATTAAGAATAATAAAAGAAAATTATAAATATTTAAATATGGATAGAAATTTCACTATATTAGATGAATCAGATAGTATATCTATGATTGAAAAGATAATAAAAGAAATGAATTTAGATACAAAACAATATAATCCTAAAATAATTAAATATAAGATCAGTAATTGTAAAAGCGAAATTATTTCTCATGATGAATATTTAAAATATTCTAAGAATGGTATAGAGGAGATTGTACAAAAAGTATATAAGAAATATCAAGAGAAGTTAAATACTACTAATTGTGTTGATTTTGATGATTTGTTAATGATGCCAATTACGTTATTTAAGAGTAATCCTGAAATATTAAAACACTATCAAGAAAAATTCAAATATGTATTTATTGATGAGTATCAAGATACTAATGAAGCACAATATACAATGTCTAAGTTAATAAGTGCTAAGTATAAAAATATATGTGTTGTAGGAGATGAATGTCAAAATATATATTCTTGGAGAGGTGCTAACTATAAGAATATATTGAATTTTGAAAAGGATTATATTAATTCAAAGGTAATATTGTTAGAACAAAATTATAGATCAACAAAAACAATATTGAATGTTGCTAATGATGTTATAAAACATAATAAAGAAAGAAAAGATAAAACTTTATTTACGGATAATGAATATGGAGATAAAATTAAATATATTAATGCATATGATGAGAGAGATGAAGCTACAAGAATTGTTAATGAAATAAAAGATTTAAAGAAAGATGTTTCATTAAATGAAATGGTAGTATTATATAGAACTAATGCACAATCTCAAATATTAGAAAGAACATTTTTAGAAAATAAAATACCATATAAAATAGTTGGTAGTTATGCATATTATAATAGAAAAGAAATAAAAGATTTAGTAGCGTATTTAAAATTAATTAATAATTTAAAAGATGATGTAAGTTTGTTGAGAATAATTAATGTACCTAGAAGAGGTATAGGAAATAAGAGTGTAGAAGATTTAGCAATGAAAGCTAATTCTGAAAATAAGAGTATTTTTGAAGTACTAGATGGAAATAAGAAGTTATTAGATTTTAAAAATATGATTATTGATTTAAAAGAACAATCTGAACACATGAGTCTTACTCAATTAATAGAATCTGTATTTAATAAAACTGGTATTAAAGATGAATATAGAGGTGAAGAAGTAGTAAATGGAGACTCTAAGATTGATAACTTAGATGAGTTTAAATCTATTACTAAAAATTTTGAAGAAGAAACGGGAAGTGTATCCTTAGAAGATTTCTTATTAGAAACTTCCTTAATAAGTGATATTAATGAAGAAAAAACAGATGAAGAGAGAGTAGCTTTAATGACTTTGCATTCTGTAAAAGGATTAGAATTTGAAGTAGTATTTATAGCAGGATTAGAAGAAAGATTGTTTCCACATATTAATTCTTTAATTGATAAAGAGCAATTAGAAGAAGAGAGAAGATTGTTCTATGTAGGCATAACTAGAGCTAAGAAAAAAGTATATTTATTAAATACTAGAAGTAGAATGATGTTTGGAAGAGTTAACTCTAATGAACCTAGTAGATTTATTGAAGAAATTAATACTGATGATATAGAAGCAAATGTAGAGATGATAAAGAAATTTGATGAGAGTAAGATGTTCTCTAATGAGGATGTTATATATAATGTTGGAGATCATGTTAAACACGATTTGTTTGATAAAGGTATAGTTGTAGCAGTTGATGATGAAGTAATTACAATAGCTTTTTCAAAACAATATGGAATAAAAACACTTATGAAAAACCATAAAAGTATTAAGAAATGTGAATAAAATCAAAGATAATTCTTTGATTTTTTGGTATAATATTAGTAGGTGATATTATGGATATTAAAACAAGAATAAAAGAACTAGTAGATATTATTAACAAGTCTAATTATGAATACTATACTTTAGATAATCCTACTATAACTGATCAAGAATACGATAAGTATATGCAAGAATTAATAAAATTAGAAGATAAGTATCCTGAATATAAACTAGAAGACAGCCCAACTACTAAAGTAGTTGGTAAAGTATTAGAAGCATTTGAAAAAACAACACATAATATTCCTATGTTAAGTATTAGTAATGTTTTTAATGAAGAAGAAATAAGAAATTTTGATAATAAAATAAAAAAAGAAGGAATTATTCCTACTTATGTTTGTGAACTTAAAATAGATGGTTTAGCAATTTCTTTGTCATATAAAAATGGAATACTTGTAAAAGGTGCAACAAGAGGAGATGGAGTAATTGGTGAAGATGTAACTAATAATATTAAAACTATAAAATCTATACCTTTAAAAATAAAAAAGAACATAGATATAGAAGTTCGTGGTGAAGTATACATGAGCAAGAAAGTGTTTGAAGAATTAAATAATAGTAGAGAAGATAAGTTTATGAATACTAGAAATGCAGCTGCAGGTAGTATTAGACAATTAGATTCAAATGTGTGTAAGAGTAGAAAATTAGATTGTTTTATATATCATTTACCAAATCCATTAGATTACAATATAAAAACACATAATGAAGCATTAGATTTTATGAAATCTTTAGGATTTATAGTAAATGAGAATAATAAATATTTAAATAATATAGAAGAAGTATTAGAGTTTATTGATTATTATTCTAAGAAGAGAAAAGATTTACCTTACGAAATAGATGGAATAGTTATTAAATTAAATAATATAGAAGATCAAAAGAAATTAGGTTTAACAACAAAGTATCCAAAGTATATGACAGCATATAAATTCCCCGCAGAGGAAACTCTTACTAAATTAAAGGATATTGTATTTACGGTTGGAAGAACTGGTAAGATAGTACCAAATGCTGTTCTAGAACCTGTTTTAATACAAGGATCAATAGTTAGTAGAGCAACACTACATAATGAAAAATTTATAGTGGATAAAGATATTAGAAAAAATGATATAGTTTCAGTTGTAAAAGCAGGAGATGTAATACCGGCAGTTGTAGAAGTAAAAACAGAAAGAAGAACAGGTAAAGAAATTAAATTTAAGATGATAGATAAATGTCCTATTTGTAATTCAAAATTAATAAAAAAAGAGAATGAAGCTTCTCATTATTGTGTAAATGAAAAATGTGATGCTAGAAATATAGAAACATTGATTCATTTTGCTCAAAGAGATGCAATGAATATTGAAGGACTTGGAGAAAGTATATTAGAAGAATTTTATAATATGGGATATATTAAATCCATAGAGGATATTTATAA
Source organism: uncultured Muribaculaceae bacterium (assembly GCA_964585265.1). Taxonomy (GTDB): domain Bacteria; phylum Bacillota_I; class Bacilli_A; order RF39; family UBA660; genus JAQVSJ01. The sequence continues at coordinate 4,893 of CAZPCX010000006.1, forward strand.
ATTAGATGATCATAAAGAAGAATTATCAAATTTATTTGGATATGGTGAAAAGAGTATAAATAATTTATTAGAATCAATTGAAAACAGTAAATCAAAATCATTAGAGAAGCTCTTATTTGGTTTAGGTATAAGACAAGTCGGTTCTAAGATGGCTAAAACATTAGCAAAGAGATATAAGAATATAGATAATATAATTAATACAAATGAAGAAGAATTATCTCAAGTATCTGATGTCGGACCAGTAATAGCAAATAATTTAATTAATTATTTTAAAGATGAAGATAATATTAAATTAATAAATAATCTTAAAAAATACAAATTAAATATGGAATACTTAAAAAGGGATTCTAAAGAAAATATTAATATTAGTGGAAAAACATTTGTAATAACAGGCACATTATCAATGACTAGAGAAGAAATAAAAACATTATTAGAAGATGGTGGAGGAAAGGTTACTGAAAGTGTAACTAATAAGACAGATGTATTAATTCTTGGTGAAGATGCAGGAAGTAAATATGATAAAGCAATAAAGTTAAATATAGAAATATGGGATGAAGAACAATTAAAAAGTAAAATTAAAGATTAAAGATGCATTTCTGCATCTTTTTCTATACAATTCTATCTATTTCTATTATTAATAATGATAACTTAGAGGGAAAAATGTAATTTCAAAGAAATTATATTTAGAGAGGAGGATACATGATAAACTACGAAATAAACAATGATACATTAGCAGTTATACCAATAAGTGATTATAAATCAAAAGTAATAGAAAAAGAAAATGAATATGAAATTAATATGACACCTATGCAAATAATTGAAAATAGTTGTAAATATTTTGGGAGTTCTTATCAAGGAAGATTTTTTGGAACAAAGAGTATGATAGGTGTAACACATAAATCTCCTATAATAATAGAAGAGACAAAAGAAATAATATTTTTTCCAACAAATTCTCCAAGATTATATGAATGTGCATGGATATCTTTAAATAATGTAAATAAACATATTAAAAAAGATAATAAAACAGTAGTAGAATTTAATAGTGGTTACTTACTAAATTTAGATATATCATATGGTTCTTTAGATAATCAAATACTAAGAGCATCAAGATTAGAATCAATGTTAAGAAAGAGAAAAAAGTAAAATTAAATATTTTACTTTTCTTTTTCTTTATATATGTTATAATAATTGTGTAAAAAGAATAAAGGAGTGTAATTATGGCCAATAAGAAAAAAGTTGTTTCTAAGAAAGCGGTTTCTAAAAAGAAGGGTAAAATTGCATATTTAAATAGTACTCAAATATCATTATGGGTTGCAGTAGCGATTGAAGCATTTGTATTATTTATAGGTTATTTAATTATTACATCTGTATAGTTATATATAAGTATTTAAATCTTTAAGAAATCTTAAAGATTTTTTTATTATCTAGTGCTAATATGCTATAATTTATATAGGTGAGAATTATGGATGAATTAAGCAGAGAAGAAGTTTTACATGTTGCACATTTAGGTAAATTATATCTTACCGAAGATGAAATCGAGAAATATAAATTGCAATTAAAACAAATTATGGATGAAATAAATAAAATAAAAGAATTAGATGTTAATAGGTCTGATATTTTGATTTCTCCAAGTAATAATTATAATGAATTTTCTAATTATGAATTAAAAGAAATAGATAGAGAGAAGATATTATCTAACTCTATAAATAGAGATGGTAATTTTATTGAGGTTAGGTGGTTTAATAATGACTAGATATTTAGATTTACCCTTAATTGAAATTAATAATAAATTGAAGAATAAAGAAATTAAACCAATTGATTTAGTATTGGAATCTTTTTCTAGGATTGAAAAGAATTTGGATTTAAATTGTTTTATTACTTTAAATAAAGAATCTGCTATTAAAACTGCAATGGAATTAGAAAACAAAGAAGTAAATAATATATTATTTGGTATTCCTATTGCTATTAAAGATAATATGGTTACTAAGGGTTTAAAAACAACTTGTGGTTCTCATATGCTATATAATTTTATACCTACTTATGATGCTTTTGTAATTGAAAAGATTAAGTCTTGTAATATGATTATTATTGGTAAAACTAATATGGATGAATTTGCTATGGGTAGTTCTAATCAAACTAGTTATTTTGGTTGTGTATTAAATCCATGGAATAAATTAAAAGTATCTGGAGGTAGTAGTGGAGGTTCTGCAGTTAGTGTTTCCTCTAGAATAGTACCTTTTGCACTTGGATCTGATACAGGAGGTTCAATTAGACAACCATCAGCATTTAATGGTATTGTAGGATTAAAACCAACTTATGGAAGAGTATCTAGATATGGATTAGTATCTTTTGCTTCTTCTTTAGATCAAATAGGTCCAATGGCAAGGAATGTTTATGAAAATGCATTGTTATTAAATGCAATTGTTGGAAAAGATAGCAATGATTTAACTAGTTCTTGTAAAGAAATTGAAGATTTTAGTAGATTTATTGGTGAAGATATAAATGGCATTAAAATTGCTATTCCAAAGTTTTATGTGAATGAGAATATTAATAGTATTATTAAATCTAAGTTTGAAGAGATTGTTAATATATTGAAGAATAAAGGAGCAACTATTGATTATGTTGATGTAGATTTTATTGAATATTCTGTACCTTTATATCAAATTATAGCTTTAGCAGAAGCATCATCTAATCTTGCTAGATATGATGGTATTAGATATGGTTATTGTACCGATAAGAAGGTTTCTAGTGTTGATGAGTTATATAAATATACTAGAGGTGAAGGTTTTGGAGATGAAGTTAAGAGAAGAATTATGATTGGTTCTTATGTATTAAGTGGTAAGAATGTAGAAGAATATTATTTTAAAGCATTAGCTGTTAGAAAGAAGATAGCGGATAGTTTTAATGATATATTTAAGAATTATGATTATGTTATTGGACCTACAACAACAACAATTCCTTATAATATAGGAGAGGGACAAGATGATGCTGTTAAGAGTTTCTTTGACGATTTATTAACTATTCCAGTAAATATGGCAGGTCTTCCTGCAATAAGTTTACCAATAGGTATTGATAATCATTTACCAATTGGTATGCAAATAATATGCAATAAGTTTGAAGAAGCTAAAATATATAAGTTAGCTAGTTTTATTGAGAAGGAATTAATGTTAAATATGGATCCAAGAGGTGATATAAATGAGTAAATTAGTACCTACTATTGGAATTGAAGTTCATTGTGAATTAAAGACTAAGAATAAAGCATTCTCTAATAGCTTAAATACTTATGGAGAAGTAGCAAATAGTGTTATTAATGAAATTGATCTTGGTTATCCTGGAACTTTACCAACATTAAATAAAGAAGTAATAGATGCAGGTATTAAAACAGCATTATTATTGAATTGTAATATTAATAAAACAATGTATTTTGATAGAAAAAATTATTTTTATCAAGATAATCCTAAAAACTATCAAATAACTCAAAAATTTACTCCAATTGGATATGATGGTTATGTTGAAATAGATTTAGGTAATAGTAAAAAGAAAATATTAATTGAAGAAATGCATATTGAAGAAGATACTTGTAAGAGTGTACATGAAAATGGAAGAACTCTTCTTGATTTTAATAGAGCAGGTATACCATTAATTGAAATTGTTTCTAAACCAGTTATTGATAACTGTGATGAAGCTATTTTATATGTTGAGAAGTTAAGACAAATATTATTATATGGTGGTATAAGTGATGTTAAGATTGAAGAAGGTAGTATGAGATGTGATGTAAATATATCTTTAAGAGAAGAAACAAGTAGTGTTCTTGGTACTAAGGTAGAAGTTAAGAATATTGGTTCTATAAGTGCCATAAAACAAGCTATATTATTTGAAATGAATAGACAAGAGACATTAATTAATAATGGTTCTTCAGTAATAGCGGAAACTAGAAAATATGATGAAGCTATATGTGAAACTGTATCTATGAGAGTTAAAGAAACTAATAATGATTATAGATATTTTCCAGAACCAGATATTCCTAAAATAGTAATAGAAGATTCATATATAGAAAGTATTAAAGAGAGTTTACCTTTATTACCTAGTGATTTGAGAACTAAATATAATAGTCTAGGTATTAATGAGATAACTACTAATGCTTTAATATCTAATATGGAATTAAATGATGTTTTATTAGATCTAATTGAAATGAAAGCAAATGCTGTTATAAGTGCAAATATAATTACTGGTGATTTATTAGCATATCTTAATAAGACTGGTAAAAAGATTAGTGAAACTTGTATTACCACATCTAATTTAAAGATATTAGTTGATAAATTAGAATCTAATGAAATATCTTCTAAGATTGGTAAGATTATATTAAGTAATATGTTTGAATCTAATGATTCAGTTGAAATTATTATTGAAAAAAATAATTTAAAACAAATTAGTAATGAAAACGAATTATTAGTTATAATTAAAGGTCTATTAACTGAGAACATAATATTAGACTATAAGAAAAACGGAGATAAGACTGTTAAGTTTTTAGTAGGAGAAGTAATGAAAGCAACTAGAGGACAAGCTAATCCTATTATTACAAATGATTTGATTGTGTCTGAACTATCCAAATTATAATTTGAATATATCAACTGTTTATAGTATAATTATCCTATCCAAGAGGTGAAAAGAATATGAAGAACTTTTATAAATATAAATTAACAATAATTATGTTAGTATTTATTTCAATATCAGTAGCATTGTTTTTTTCTTTCAAATCTTTTTTATACCCTGAAGATTCAAAATCAGTATATGGAGATAGATTAGAGGGAATTGAAAATGTTGCTATTACAGAAACAAAGATTAATGAAGTAGTTGCTAAAATAGATTTATTAGAAGTGGTTGAAAGTAGTAGTATAGATATATATGGAAAGATTGTTAATATTGTTATAGAAACTAATATAAAAGGAACTGAAACAAAGATTAAAGAGGTTTTTATTGCAATTCTAGAAGAGTTTGATGCAGATATTAAAGGATATTATGATTTTCAATTCTTTGTACATAATGAAGATTTGAAGTATTCATTAATAGGGTATAAAAACAAGACAACTGAAGGACCTGTTTATACAGTTTCTTATGAGGTAGACGAAGATGAAGAAGATTAAGCTTTTACCTTTAATAATTGCAGTATTAATTTTAGCATTAATAGCAATAACTGTTGTATATGTTGTAAGAGTTACTAAAGATGAATATTCTCTTACTACTAGTGAAAAGAAATGGATTGAATCTAATAAGAATGTTGTAATAGATGTATCTATTATGAATGATCTTCCTATATTTGCAAATGAAGGGGATGGAATTCTATTTTCTTTTTTAGATTACTTTTCTTTACAAACTGATTTAGAATTAAATAAGAAGTCTTATAGTATTGATGGAGAAATAGTTGCATCCGATTATATATTTAAGATAATGGGAGAGAGTGAACAAATAACTAAAAATGATTTGTTATTTTACTATGATAAGTTTGTAATTGTAAGTAAAAATAATGAAAAGATAAATAATATAAATGATTTATTAGATTATAAAATTGGTGTTTTAACTAGCAATCTAGAAAGTTTAAATAATTACATTCAAGCTGATTGTGATTTAAGTTTTATTTCATATGATAATAGTAATATTTTATTATCTAAATTCTCTTCAAGTGATGTAGACTATATTATTGTTCCAAAGAATCAATTTTTGAAATCAATAATTGAAAACGAATACTATGTATCTTATCAATTTAGTGGTTTATCAAATAAATATGTTTTATCTTATAACGTTAATAATAAAGAATTAAATTCAATATTTTATAAGTTGTATAGCAAATGGTATGAAGAAGACTATGATGATTTATATGTAAGTAAGATGAATGAATATTATTTTAGATTAAGTAATATAACTGAAAAAGAAAAAGCAGCATTTAAGAGTAGAATATATATATATGGATATGTAGATAACTTACCTTATGATTATTCTAGGAATGGTAATATATATGGAATAAATTCTGAATTTTTAAAAGGCTTTGAAATATTCTCAAATACTCAATTCCAATATAAAAAATATTCATCTGTTAAAGAATTACAAGAAGCGATAGATGATGGAAGAGTAGATGTAGCATTTAATTATTACTCATATGATAGTTTAAAGGGTGTTAATTATACAACACCAATATATTCTGGTAATTATGTGGTATTATCATATATTAATAATAATATAACTATTGATTCATTTTCTTCGCTTAAAGGTCAAGATATATATATGCTTAAAGATACAGTTCTTGCTGATTATATTAATACTAACAGTGGTGCTACTGTAAAAGCATATAGTAAGATTAGAAATTTAACTAGAAGTAAAGAACCATTAATAATAGTTGATTTAAATATGTATAATTATTATAAGAATACAAGATTAAAAGATTACTATATTGTATATGAAAACGAATCTGATATTAATTATAACTTCTTAGTTAAGAGTGATACTACTAACGATGTTTTTACTAAAGTATTTCAATTCTATTTAACAAATACTAATCATAATGAATTGAAGAATAAAGGTATGTATAATTTAAATGGTCTTAAAAGTATAGTTAATTTATCTTATATTTATTACTTGCTAATTATGATTGTAGTTGCTTTATTATCGATTATTGTTGTTAAAAAGAGAAAGAGTAGAAAAGAAAAGAAAGCAGATAAGATAAGATATATAGATACATTAACATCTTTAAAAAACAGATCTTATTTAATAGATAATATGGCTAAATGGGATTTAAATAAAACATATCCAAAGGCAATTGTAATAGTAGATTTAAATAAACTTAAAGAAGTAAATAATAATTATGGATATGATGAAGGTGATGCTTTAATTAGAAAAGCAGCAAATGTGCTTATTAGTACTCAATTAGATAGTTCTGATATTATTAGATCAGATGGTAATGAATTTACTATATATATGGTTGGATATCAAGAAAATCAAGTTGTACAATATATAAGAAAGATATACAAACTTATGCAAGATTTACCATATGAATATGGAGCAACTCTAGGATATAGTATTATAATTGATGATGTTAAAACAGTTGAGGATGCAATTAATGAAGCCGTTCTAGACATGATAACAAATAAGGAAATGAAGGCGAATGAATAATTCGCCTGTTCTATGGAGATGTATATGTTCAAAAAGATTAAGAGTTTTTTAAAAAGAGTATATGACATAATTAAACAACCAACAATGGCTATATTGCCTGGTCAATTAGCATTCTCTTTAATATTGTCTATTATTCCAATGATTGTTATTCTTGGAATAATAGCAGTATCTTTCTCAATGTCTTTAGTCAATTTAGCAGATTTTGTACAAGATACTTTTCCAGCTCAAGTATCTGAAATATTAATACCATTAATTAATGGTAAGGGTTTTGATATTAATATGTTATTTTTTCTTTTAACAGGTTTATTCTTAGCTACTTCAGGAGCCTATTCAATTATTATAACTTCTAATTTAATTTATAATATTGAACATACAAGTGCATTAAAAAGAAGAATCAAATCTATAATAATTACTTTTACATTATTACTATTGATGTGTTTCTTAATAATTGTACCTGGTTTTGGTGATCAATTAATTGAGTTAACTAGATTATTGAAAATATCAGATTCTTTTTATGATATGCTTATTACAATATATAATCTTTTAAAGTATCCATTATCATTTTTAGTAATATACTTTAATATTAAGATGATATATACAATTGCACCAGATAAGAAGATTGCAAGTAGAAATGTAACTGTAGGTGCCTTATTTACTACATTTATGTGGATACTATTAACTAGATTCTATTCTTATTATGTATCAAATGTAGTTCATTATGATATATTTTATGGAAGTGTATCTAATATAATAATATTGTTAGTATGGATGTATTTTATATCTTATATATTTGTAATTGGTCTTGCTTTAAATGCACAGAAGAGTACTGATAATATAGAATAGTATTGAGGAGTTTTATGCATAAAATAAAAGATATTTTAAAGTCACTAAAAAACAAAATTAGTAATATCAATTTTAAAAAATGTTTTAAATCAAATATTTTGTTTTTTTCTGCATTTCTATCTATTATACTCAATGGTATATTATTAAGAGCCTTTAGTGTTGGTAATATATTTGATATTAAACCATTAATAGGTGATATTGCTGTAATATTAACATTATGTTCTTTTGCATTTTTATTTAAACCAAATAAAAGATTTACATATTTATTTCTTATTTCAATATTTTGTACAGCAATATGTGTAGTTAATAGTATGTATTATACTTTTTATTCTTCATTTGCATCTATATCCTTAATAGCTACTAGTTTTCAGATTAGTGATGTTGGTGATGCTGTAGTACAAAATGTATTGCAAATAAAAGATTTTTTATTTATATGGCAACCAGTATTCTTAATAGTAGTTCATATAGTATTAAAAAAAACAAATTATTATAATGCAGTATCTAAAATAAAAGATTGTAAATTAATATTAAAAAGTAATCTTATAACTTCATTTATTTTATTAGTTATATTAACAATATTATTAACACCAGTAGAAATAGGAAGATTTTTTCAATTATGGAATAGAGAGTTTTCGGTATCAAAGTTTGGTGTATATTTATATCAATGCAGTGATATTGTTAGTAGTATAAAACCAAAGGTAAGTGTTATATTTGGTTATGATAGTGCAATTAAGAATGTTAGTACTTTTTATGAGGAAAGAGAATCTAAAATTAGTAGTAATGAATATACTAATATATTGAGTGGTAAGAATGTAATAATGATTCATGCTGAAAGCATACAACAAATGACTATGGATCTTAGTTTCAATGGAGAAGAGTTAACTCCTAATTTAAACAGATTAGCAAGTAAGGGACTGTATTTTAGCAATTTCTATCCTCAAGTTGGAGTAGGGACCAGTAGTGATACTGAGTTTACTATAGCAACTTCTTTATTACCTGTTAGTAGTGGTACAGTAGCTATTAGTTATTCGAATAGAGAATTTGTTACTATACAAAGTTTATTGAAAGAAAAAGGATATTACAATTTTAGTATGCACGGTAATAATGGAGATTTTTGGAATAGATTAAATTTTCATAAATCTTTAGGATATGATGTTTTATATGATAAAAGTTATTATGAAATAGATGAAGTAATTGGTCTTGGTCTTTCTGACAAATCTTTCTTTAATCAATCAGTAGAATATATTAAAGATATATCATTAAATAATGATAAGTATTTTGCTACACTTATTACATTAACAAATCATACTCCTTTTGATAAAATAGTAGAGTATGGTAATTTCCCAGTATCTATGACAGTTGAGATAGATGGTGAAAATATAGAGGTTCCATATATGGAAGGGACTACACTTGGTAATTATTTTAAAGGTGTACATTATGCTGATGCAGCAATAGGAGAGTTTATTGATGCTCTTGATAGAGAAGGGTTGTTAGAAAATACTGTTGTTGTAATATACGGTGATCATGATGCAAGATTGTCTAAGAAAGATTATAAAAGACTGTATAATTATGATCCTTATACAGATAATGTTCTTTCAGAAGATGATCCTAATTATGTAGAGTTTGATTATTATGCAAATGAATTAAATAGAAAAACTCCTTTAATTATTTACACAAAAGATGAAGTTGTTAAAGGTGAGATTGATACGGTTACAGGAATGTATGATATATTACCTACATTAGGTAATATGCTAGGTATTAGAAGTGAATATGCTTTAGGTAATGATATATTTAGTGTAGAGGATAATATAGTTGTATTCCCTAATGGAAATTGGATTACTGATAAAGTCTTTTGTAATAATCAAAAGAGAGAATATCTATCATTAAACAATGAACCTATTAGTGAAACATATATTGATGAGAAATCTCTGTTAGCAGAATCATATTTATCTGTTTCTAATGACTTTGTAACTTATGATTATATTAAACACTTAGAAAAACAAAATATAAGTAGAGGAGTTGAATAGTATGTTTAAAAAGACTAAGATTGTATTGATTAGCTTAATGGTAGTAATTGCAATAATTATGTTAATATACTTTCTATTTAATTTCATTATAAAAGATAAAGAAGAAATAGTATTAGTAGATGAAATAGTAGAGTATGAATATACATGTAAGTCTAATGC
>CAZPCX010000007.1:0-14740 GCA_964585265.1 uncultured Muribaculaceae bacterium
AAAGATGGTAATTTTATAGATTCTTGTAGTGATGAATGTTATTTGATATTATCTGAAACACCATTTTACGCTGAAATGGGTGGTCAATCATCAGATAATGGATATATTTACAATGATAAAGTAAATATGAAGGTATTCAATGTTATAAAGGCTCCAAATAAACAACATTTACACTTTGTAAATATAGATGGTGTTATTAATGTTGGAGATTTAGTTACAGCTAAAGTAAATATAAAAAGAAGATCTAGTATTGAAAAGAATCACAGTTCTACTCACTTATTACATAAAGCTTTAAGAGAAGTAATAGACGATGGTATATTTCAAGCAGGATCTAGAGTAGATGAAGAGAATCTTAGATTTGATTTTATATATTCTGGAAAGATTAATGATGAAGAATTAATAAAAGTTGAGAATAAAGTAAATGAATATATTAAGAAGAATATATCAGTTTGTATTGAAGAATGTGCAATAGATGATGCTAAGAAAAAAGGTGCAACTGCATTATTTGATGAGAAATATGGAGATATAGTTAGAGTAGTTACTATTGGAGATTCAATTGAATTATGTGGTGGAACTCATGTTAAAAATACAAATGATATAAATATATTTGCTATTAAATCAATTGAAAATAAAGGATCAAATACATATAGAATTGAAGCTACTACTGATAATATGGTTGAAAAGGAATTATATGAGAGAATAAAACCATATAATGATGAGATGGTTAAGTTATTAGAAAAAGCAAAGAAGATTATTGATGAAGCTTTAAAAGAAGATATTGTATTAGATTTTAATGTTAAAGTTGATAATTCTAAACCAAAATCATATGCAGATATAATTAGTAATCAAAAAGAAGTTAATGAAGTAAGAATTAAGATAAGAGAATTAGAAAAAGAATATTCTAATGTTAAGAGTAAGAAAGCATTGAATGATATTAGTGATTTAGAGAATAAGATTGTTCACTTAGATAATATGGATTACTTAATTATTAAGGTTAATGACTATGATATGGATATATTAAAACAAGTAGTAGATTCTTTATTAGTAAGAATGAATAATGGATTTGTATTTATAGCTAATATTAAATCTGATAATGTAAATTATATTTCAAAATGTAGTAAGGAAACCAATAATATTCATTGTGGTAATCTAATTAAAATAGCAGCATCTAGATCAGATGGTAATGGTGGAGGTTCACAATTATATGGTCAAGGTGGAGGTACTACTATTGATAATATTGATGTTATTTTAGATGAAATATGTAAAGTTGTAATAAATCAAAAATAATGATAAACTATTTGATGTAGGGGTGATTAATATGTTATCTGATACTCAATTGTTTGATGTTGAAGAAATAAACTCTGCTACTACTGAAAGTACTATAAGAGAAATATATGAAGATCTGGAAGAGATTGGATATAATCCAATTAATCAATTAGTTGGATATATTATGAGTGGAGATCCAGGATATATTACTAGTCATAAGGAAGCAAGAAAGAGAATAAGTGCAATTGATAGAGCTAAGTTAATAGAAGTATTATTAAAGAAGTTCATAAAATAATGAGATATTTAGGTTTAGATTTTGGAACTAAGACAATAGGAATTTCTATTAGCGATAGGACAAATTTAATTGCGAGTTCATATAAATTAATAGAGTATAAGAATAATGATTACACTACAGTAATAGAGGAATTGAGTAATATAATTAAATTAAATAGTATAACTACTCTTATTCTTGGTTTACCTAAGAATATGAATAATTCTATGGGAGAAAGAGCAACTGAAACTATTAAGTTTAAAGATTACATTGAGAAGGAATTAAATATTGATGTGGTTTTAGAAGATGAAAGACTAACAACAAAGGAAGCTCATAAAACTCTAATAGAAGCTAATATGAGTAGAAAAAAGAGAAAGAAGAATGTAGATAAGGTTGCAGCTTCTTTTATACTTCAAAATTACTTAGACAGGTTAAATAGGAAGGGAAATTAAAATGGAAGAATTAAAGAAATCAAGTTTTATGGTTAAAGATGAAAATGGGAAAGATGTAGAATGTGATGTACTATTTACATTTGATTCAGAAGAAACAAAGAAGAGTTATATAATATATACTGATAATAGTACTGATGAAGCTGGTAATGTTAAAGTATTTGCATCAATATATGATCCAAAGAATGAAAACACTGTTTTAGAACCAATTACTACTGAAAAAGAATGGAAAATAATTGAAACAATTATGGAATCATTACAAGAAAATAAATAGTGCTACTTGTTTTATAAAGAGGTGTAATTTTGATTACGAACGAAATGAAAAATATAGAGAAATATGCAGAAGAATATAATGTTCCAATTATGGAGAAAAAAGGTCTTCTTTTTTTGTTAAATCAAATTGAGAAGAATAATGTTAAAAACATATTGGAAATTGGTACTGCTATTGGTTATACAGCTATTAATATGGCATTAGTAGATAGTAATATTAAAGTAACGTCTATTGAGAGAGATTCTATTAGATATTTTGAAGCATTAAAGAATATTAAATTGTTCAAATTAGAAAAAAGAATTGAATTAGTACTTGCTGATGCTTTAGATATAGAGTTAGAAGATAAATACGATTTAATATTTATTGATGCAGCTAAAGGACAATATATTAAGTTCTTTGAAAAATATTCAAAGAATTTAAAAGAAGATGGAATAATAGTAAGTGATAATATATCATTTCATGGATTAGTAGATACTGAGGATGTAATACCATCAAAGAATCTAAGACAATTAGTTAAAAAGATAAGAGATTATATTATATATTTAAAGGATAGAAAAGATTTTGAAACAAAATTTTATAAAGTAGGAGATGGAATTTCAGTTTCAAGGAGAATAAAATGACAAAGTTATTGGTAAGTCCTGTAAATTTACAAAACTTTAATAATTTAATTAAAAAGAACATAGATGGCTTTATTTTTGGAATAAAGGACTACAGTGTTTTTTTTAATTATGACCTTAATATTGAAGATATTAGTAGTATTAAAGATAAGACGGATAAAGAAATATATATTGCAATTAATAAAATGATTTATAATGATGATTTAGATAATATAAAGAATATATTGATAGAAATCAACAATATTGGTGTATCTGGAGTAATATTTGAAGACTTATCAATATTAAATATAGTTAATGAATTAAAACTAAACATTAATTTAATATATAATCAAATACATTTTGCAACTAATTATTATTCTACTGAATTCTGGTATGAAAAAGGAATTAAGAATATATTTTTAAGTACCGAATTGATGTTAAAAGACTATATTGATATTAAAAAGAATACTAAGATGTCTACATTTGTTTACACTTATGGATATGTACCAATATTCTATTCATCTAGACAATTATTAACTAATTATTTTAAATATACTAATAAAGATATGATATCTAATCAATATTTTATTAGTAATAAAGATACTAAGTATTTAATATATGAAAAGAATAATGAGTCATTTATATTTAATGATGTCTTAAATGCAGTTGAAGAAGTTAAAGAGATGGTATCTAATAATATTGATTACATTGTATTAAATGGTTTTATGCAAGAAGAAGAATCATTTAATGATGCAGTTGATATATATATTAAAGCTTTAAATGGAGAGGATATTGATAACTTATATGAGAATATGAAGTATAAGAATAAGGGATTCTTATTTACTGAAACAATATATAGGGTGAAATCATGAAAAGAGTAGAATTATTAGCACCTGCTGGTGATTTTGAGAGATTGAAATATGCAATATTATATGGTGCAGATGCAGTATATATCGGGGGACAAAATTATAGTTTAAGAGCAAACTCTACTAATTTTAGTATTGATGAGATTAAATTAGCGTCTAAGTATGTACACGATCATTCTAAGAAGTTATATGTAGCAGTAAATATTGTTTTTCATAATGAAGATGTAGATGGTTTAAAAGATTATTTAATTCAATTAAATGAATGCAATATAGATGCAATAATAGTAAGTGATCCAATTGTTATAAAGATTGCTAGAGAAGTTATACCAAATATGGATATACATATTAGTACTCAACAATCTACATTAAATTATGAATCTGCTAAGTTTTGGAAATCTGAAGGTGCTGCTAGAATTGTTCTAGCAAGAGAATTATCAAAGATTGAAGTTAAAAAGATTATAGATGAAACTAATTTAGAGATTGAAACATTTATACATGGTGCTATGTGTGTATCTTATAGTGGTAGATGTGTTCTATCTAATTATTTTACTAATAGGGATTCTAATAGAGGTGGATGTAGTCAAATATGTAGATGGAATTTTGATTTATATGATAGTTTAAATAATAAGATTAATGATTCAGTTGATTTTTCAATTGCAGTTAAAGACTTATCTATGTCTAGAAAGATTAGTGATTTAATTGAAATTGGAGTAACATCATTAAAGATAGAAGGTAGAATGCGTTCTATATACTATATATCTAATGTTATTAATATTTATAGAAAGATTATAGATGCTTATTATGATAAAACTTCTATTGATATTGAAGCATGTGAATATGAATTATATAGATGTGCTAATAGGGATGCTGTAGTACAATATTTCGATAATAAACCTGGTGTAGACGAACAATATTACTTAGACAGAGAAGAAGTCTCTAATAAAGATTTTATCGGTCTAGTGATGGATTATGATGATTTAAACAAAGAGATTATTGTAGAACAAAGAAATTACTTTAAACCTGGAGATATGGTTACTATATTTGGACCTAACACTGAGAAGTTTTCATTTAAAGTGGAATATATAAAAGATGATAAAGGAAATGTATTAGATGCTGCTAGGCATCCACAACAAATAGTTAGAATTCCTTGTAATATAAAGGTCTATAAAGATGATATTATAAGAGTTAAATTTACTATTGACAATAATATAAAATAATAGTATTATTCTATTCAACTAATTAAAAAGAGGTGAAAATCATGGTAAAAGAAAAAAAAGAATTTTTTATAACTGAAGCTGGTCTAAATGATCTTAAAAAAGAGATATCTATATTAAAATTAGAAAAGAGACCAGAAGTAATCCAACAAATTAAGGAAGCTAGATCTTTAGGAGATTTATCTGAAAATACAGAATATCATGCAGCAAGAGAAGAACAAGCAATATTAGAAAAGAAAATACAAGATATTGAATATATGATTAATAATTCATCAATAATTGTAGAAAAACCTTCTGATAAAGTTAAATTGGGTAGTACTGTTGTTATAAAATATTTAGAAGATAAAGAACTAGAAACTTATAAGATTGTTGGTAGTTTAGAAGCAAATCCATTTGAGAATAAAATATCAAACGAATCACCAATAGCAACTGCCATTATGAATAAAAAAGTTGGTGCAGTTGTTTGTGTAGAAAGTCCAAATGGAAAATATGAAGTTGAAATTATAGAAATAAAATAATGTTTAAAAACATTATTTTTTAATGTTGAATTAAACATTTATTTAATATATAATAGTAATGACTTAAAGGAGAAAGATTATGAAAAACAAAAAAGAAATATTAACAAAAATTGAAGGAAAAGAATGGAAAGAAGCTTTAGATAAATCATTTAATAAAGCTATTAAGAATGTAAAAGTAGATGGTTTTAGAGAAGGTAAATGTCCAAGAGATGTTTATGAACAAAAATTTGGTAAAGAATCTTTATTTATGGATGCTGTTGATTATATAATTGAAAAAGCATATCAAAATGCATTAGAAGAATCTAAATTAATACCAGTTGTACAACCAAGTGTAGAGATTAAGAATATAAATGAAAATGAAGTTGAATTTAAATTTGTATTTATTACTAAACCAGAAGTAAAGGTAAAAAAATATAAGAAATTAAAAGTAAAAAGACCAGAATTTAAAGTTAGTGATGAAGAAGTTAAAGTAGAAATTGAATTATTAAAGAAACAATATGCAGAAATAACTGCTAAAGATGGAAAGATTGAAAAGGGAGATACTGCTGTAATTGATTTTGAAGGTTTTAAAGATGGTAAATCATTTGAAGGTGGTAAAGGTGAAAACTATCCTTTAGAGATTGGTAGTAATACATTTATACCTGGTTTTGAAGATCAATTAATCGGATATAAAGCAGGAGATGACGCTGAAGTTAAAGTATCATTTCCAAAAGATTATCCAAGTGAAGAACTAAAAGATAAGGAAGTTATATTTAAAGTCAAAATACATGAGGTTAAAACAAAAACTATTCCAGAAATTAATAAGGATTTCTTTCTAGATTTAGCAATTGAAGATGTAAATGATTTAAAGAGTCTAGAAAAACATATTGAAGCTGATTTGACTAGTAAGAAGAAAGCTGATGCAGATAACGTATTTGTTAGTAATATACTAGAAGAGATAAGTAAAAATACTATTGTAGAAATTAATGATGAAATAGTAAATGGTGAAGTTGATCAAATGTTAGAGCAATATAGAGAGAGATTAAAGATGCAAGGAATAACATTAGAACAATATTTAGAATTCACTAAATCAAATATTGAAGATTTAAAGAATAACTTAAAAGATGAAGCTAAGAAGAATATTGTAAATAGATATATTATTGAAGAAGTTAAAACATCTGAAAAGATTACTGTTACTGAAGAAGAAATTAATGAAGAAGCAGATAGATTAGCAATATTATATAAGACAACTGTAGATGAATTAAAGAAAGCATTTGGTAATTTAGATGTTGTTAAATACGATCTTGAAATGAAGAAGACTGTAGAGTTTTTAAAAGATAATAATTAATTATTATCTTTTTTATTATGTAGACAAATTGATTGTTTTTATATATAATAGAGGGTAAATCTTTGTGGAGGTGTATATGAATAAAACTAATTTATCAGTTATACTTTTAAGAGGTATAGTATTACTACCACATTGTGAATTAAGACTTGAAATTAACAATGATATTGAAAGAAAAATAATAGAAGATGCAGAGAAATTTAATGATGGAATTCTTTTAATTGTAAGTCCAATAAATCCTTTAGAGGAAGTAGTTAAGAACGCTGATTTATTAAAAACAGGTACTATTGGTAAGATTAAATTAAAGATGGAATTACAAAATAATATAACTAGAGTTGTTGTAGAAGGTATTAATAGAGTTAATATTAATGAATATATATCTACACCAAATAATACTTTTGAAGCTACTATAGAACCTACTACAAAGTTTGTTATAAATCAAAAAGATGAAATAGCATTAATAAGAAAATTAGTTAGTGAAGTAGAAGGTTTAATATCAAGAGTATCATATATGAGTAATAGTATACTATCTCAAATATCTAATGAGAAGTCAGTAGCTAAGATAACTGATTTAGTAGCTAATTATCTACCTCTAGCATTTGAAAGAAAACTAGAGTATTTAAAGACTGCTAATCCTTATACAAGAGTAATAATGTTAATTGAAGATATTAAAAGTGAAGAAGAAATAATAGAAATAGATGAGAAGATTGAAACTGAATTAAAGAAACAATTAGAAGATTCTCAAAAAGAATATATATTAAGAGAGAAGATTAGAATTATTAAAGAAGAACTTGGAGATATTAGTGTTAAGGATTCAGATGTAGAAATATTAAGAACTAAGATTGAGAAGTTAAAATGCAATAAGAAGGTAAAAGATAAGTTATATAGTGAATTAAAAAAATATGAGATGATGAACGCAAATTCACCTGAGATGAGTGTTGTTAGAAATTATATAGATTGGTTAGTAGAATTACCTTGGAATGTATTTTCAAAGGAAGAATTGGATTTAAAGAAAGCTAGAAATACATTAGATAGTTCTCATTATGGATTAGATAAAGTTAAAACTAGAATAGTTGAATTTTTAGCAGTGAAACAAGTTACTAATAATATGAAATCTCCAATAATATGTTTAGTTGGAGCACCAGGAGTAGGTAAGACTACACTTGCTATGAGTATTGCAAAAGCAATTAATAGAAAGTTTGTTAAAATATCTGTTGGTGGAGTTAGTGATGAAGCGGAAATAATTGGACATAGAAGAACATATATTGGAGCTAATCCAGGTAGAATTATATCTGCTATGAAGAAAGCTAAAACATCAAATCCAGTATTTTTAATTGATGAAATAGATAAGATGTCTAAGACTTATAAAGGGGATCCTTCTAGTGCTTTATTAGAAATATTAGATAGAGAACAAAACAAGTATTTTAGTGATAATTATATTGAAGAAGATTATGATTTATCAAATGTAATGTTTATATTGACTGCAAATAATATGTTTGATATTCCAGATGCTTTAAGAGATAGATTAGAGATTATAAAATTAAGTGGTTATACTGAATATGAGAAGTTAGATATTGCTAAAAGACATACTATTGTTAGAGAGTTAAAACAACACAGTATTAAATCTAATGAGATTGTATTTGAAGATTCTGCTATTCTAAGTATTATTAGACATTATACAAAAGAAGCAGGAGTAAGAGAATTAGAGAGATCAATTGAAAGTGTTATTAGAAAGATTATTACTGAAGTGATTGAAACTAAGAAGAAGAACAATATAGTAATTAATAATAAAAATCTAGAGAAATATTTGGGAAAGAAATTGTATTTTTATTCTGATGAAGATAAAAATGAAGAAGTTGGAGTTGCAACTGGTTTAGCATATACTGAATATGGTGGAGATGTGTTACCAATTGAAGCTACATATTATTGTGGTAAAGGTAATTTATTGTTAACTGGATCTCTTGGTGATGTAATGAAAGAGAGTGCTCAAATAGCTCTAAGTTATATTAAGAGTCATTATAAGTTATTTAATATTGATTATGAATTACTACAAAATAGTGATATTCATATACATGTACCAGAAGGTGCTATTCCAAAAGATGGTCCTAGTGCAGGTATTACTGTTACTACTGCTATTATAAGTGCATTTACAAAGAAAGCAGTTGATAAAAATATTGCAATGACTGGAGAAATAACATTAAGAGGTACTGTTCTTCCAATTGGAGGTTTAAAAGAGAAGTCAATTGGAGCTAATAGAAGTAAAATAAAGACAATAATAATACCAGAGAAGAATGAAAGAGATTTAGATGAGATTCCAACTGAGATTAAAAAACAATTAAAATATATATCAGTTAAAAATTATGAAGATGTATATAAACTAATATTTAAATAAGATGCAGTATTCTGCATCTTTTAATTTATGATATAATAATTTAAGGAGTTGATGATATGGCTACTATTCATTTTGAATTTAAAAAAGAAGAGGTATCTAATCTTGTATTAATGCCAGGAGATCCATTAAGAGCTAAGTATATAGCTGAGACTTTTTTAAGTGATGTTAAACAAATTAATAGAACTAGAAATATGCTTGGTTATACCGGTATTTATAAGGGTAAAAGAATATCAGTTATAGGTTCTGGTATGGGAATACCTAGTATGGGTATATATTCTTATGAGTTATATAAGTTTTATGATGTTGATAAAATTATTAGAATAGGTACTTGTGGTGGATATGATCCATCTTTAAAGTTATTTGATGTTGTTTTAGTAGATAAAACATATAGTGATTCTAATTATGGATTAAATTTATGTAAAAATAAGAATAAGTTAGTATCATCTAGTGTCTTATTAACTAATAAAATAGAGGAAACTGCTAAGAATATTGGAATAAATATAAAGAGGGGTAATAATCATACAAGTGATGTTTTTACTCCATATATTGAAGATTATAACCCAACTAAGATTATTAGAAAGTATAAATGTATAACATCTGAAATGGAAGCATATGCATTGTTTGTAAATGCTGAATTATTTAATAAAGAAGCAGCATGTATTTTAACGGTGTCTGACACTCAAAATAGTGATAAGGTAATAAGTAATGAGGAAAGAGAAAAGAAGCTTACTGAAGCGATTACACTAGCATTAGAGACACTATTAAATAGTTAGGAGACAATATGAAAGACAATATAATTAAAATCAACAATTTTAATATACATTTTATTAAAACAAATAAATTTAATTCTATTGAAATATCTATAATATTTCTAAATAAGATTAATGAATTAGAATTATTAAAGAGAAGAATATTATTTGATTTATTAGTATATAGTACTAAGAAATATAATAATCAAAAAGAATTAACAATACAAAAACAAGAAAATTATATTTCTAATATTTATGAAAATGAATATACTATAGGTAATTACTATGCAAACATATTGTCAATGTCTTTTTTAAATGACAAATATACAAATAAATATAACTATATTAATTGTATAAATCTATTAAAAGAAGTTATATTAAATCCAAATATTGAAAATGGATTATTTGATGATAAATCATTTACAAAGATATTTAATGATACAAAGACTACAATTAAAGCTGCTAAAGATAATCCTATGTATTATTCTATTATGAAATGCTTAAATGAAACTGATAAGAATAATCCAATATCTTTTGGTTATAATGATGAAGATCTTATTAATAATATAACTAATAAAGATATAGTTGATTGCTATAACAAAGTAATTAAAGATGATAAAGTAGATATATTTGTAGTTGGTAATTTTAATGAAAATAATTATATAGAGCATTTTAAAGATTTAAAATTCGGTAATAACATTGAAATTAAAGATTTAGATTATAATTACAAAGATATTGAATCAAGATCAAATATCATTAAGATTAAAGATGATAGATTTAAACAAGCTAATTTATCTATATCTTTTAAATTATCTAATCTAAATGATTATGAAAAGAATGCAGTTATGACTGTGTTTAGTTCTATACTTGGTGGTGGTCCTAGTTCTAAGCTATTTAGATACGTTAGGGAGAAGAATTCTCTTGCTTACCATATTTCATCTAAATATAGAAAAAGAACTGGTATTATGAATATAAATGGTGGTATAGAGTATTCTAAGTATGACTTAGCATTTAAATTAATTAATGAACAGATTAATAATATGAAGAAAGTAAGTACAAGTGAATTAAATATTGCTAAAAACACTATAATTAATGATTATAAATGGCAATTTGATACTACATCTTTAATAATTAAATATTACTATATGACAGAAGTTATTAAAGAAAAAACAAATAAAGAAAAAATTGAATTATATAAAAAGGTTAGTAAAGAAGATATTAAAAATATATTGGATAAAGTAAAAATAGATACTATATTATTACTATATGGAGAATAATATGAAAGAGATTACAATTGAGAAGATTAATAAAAAATTATATTATGAGAAACTAAATAATGGTTTACAAGTATATTTATTACCAAATAAGAAAGTAAAGGGATATTATGTATCTTTTATGACTAAATATGGTAGTATTAATACTTCTTTTAGTTCTAATAATAAAGATATTAATGTACCAAATGGTATAGCTCATTTTCTAGAACATAAAGTGTTTGAACAAGAAGATGGAATAGATCCTTTTACATTCTTTTCAAAGAGTGGTTCTGATTGTAATGCATATACTGGTTATGATCAAACATGTTATTTATTTTCTGGAAGTTCAAATATAAAAAAGAATATAAATTATTTACTTGATTATGTTCAAAAACCATGTTTTACAGATAAAAATGTAGAGAAAGAGAAGGGTATTATTGAACAAGAACTATTAATGTATGAAGATATGTATGAAAATCTAGTAAATGAGAAACTTATGAGTAATATATTTAATAAATCAAATTATAAATATCCAATAGGGGGTAAAGTAGAAGATATTATGTCAATAACAAAAGAGATGTTATATGATTGTTATAATACTTTCTATAATCCTAATAATATGTATATAATAGCTACTGGTAATTTTAATTACAAAGAATTATTAAATACAATAAAAGATAATCAATCTAAGAAGACATTTAAAGAGGTTTCATACTCAATTAAAGAAGACAAAGAAGAAGATAAAGTAGTTAAAGAATATGAGAAATTAAGTGTAGGTATATCGACACC
This sequence comes from uncultured Muribaculaceae bacterium, assembly GCA_964585265.1. Lineage (GTDB taxonomy): Bacteria > Bacillota_I > Bacilli_A > RF39 > UBA660 > JAQVSJ01. Next base: position 11,959 of record CAZPCX010000007.1, read on the forward strand.
TATTATAAATATTGGTATTAAAATACCTGCTATTAATAAAGATTATAAATACAGATTGTATATGCATATACTAGTTAGTTGTTTATTTGGTAAAACTACTGATTTCCAAGAAGAAATTAAAGATGAAAAACTTATTGATTCTCCATTGTATTCTGATATGTTAGAAACATATAGTCATAATGTAATTGTATTAGATACAAGATCAACTAAGTATAATGAATTAATAAGTAAAGTAAAACTATACCTTAATAATATAAATATTGATGAGAAGACTTTTAATAGGATTAAAAAGGTTAAGTTACTAAAATATATAGATTCATTTGATTCAATTACTAAAACTAATACTGAGATTATAGATAATATTATATATGAAGGTAAATATATAAATGGTGTGTTTAATATAATAAAATCATTAAACTATAAGGAATTTAAAGAACTAGTTGAAAATATAGATTTTTCGAATATTAGTTCATTTGTAATAGACTAGACAAATGATTCTAAATATTATATAATTCTTTTATCACATTTTAGAAAAGTGAAGGGATATAATGAAGAATATTTTAAATGAAGATGAGTTTAGTTACATAATTAAACCCATATTAAATAATAAAAATTTTACTGATACTCAAAATACAATACATCATGGTATAAATAAATTGGAACATTCTCTTAAAGTAGCTTATAATACATATAAAATATCTAAGAAATTAAATATGGATTATATTAGTGCTACTAGAGGAGCAATGTTACATGATTTTTTCTTATCTACTACAAATGGTAAGAGTATATCTAAAGAAGCTTTAGAATTGACTTTAAAGCATAATGAGATAGCATTAAGAAATGCTAATAAGTACTTTAAATTAAACAAGGTAGAGCAAGATGTAATTGTTAAACATATGTTCCCAGTAGTATTTACTACTATTCCTATATATAAAGAGAGTTATGTGGTAGCATTTGTAGATAAAGTAATAGGAGCAAATGAATCATATAACAAGTTTAAAAAACAATTAAGTTATAAAATATTAGCTACAGTAATACCATTGTTTATAATTGCATTTGGTGTAGTTAATGGATATAATTATTAAAACAATTTCTTAAAACAAATTGTTTTTTTATGATATTATATTTATATGTCCTTGTAGCTCAGTTGGATAGAGCAACCCCCTCCTAAGGGGTAGGTCGGAGGTTCAACTCCTCTCATGGACGCCATGCCATCTTAGTTCAATGATAGAACGGTTGCATCGTAAGCAACATATGTGAGTTTGATTCTTACAGATGGCACCAAATAAGAGGAAATAATATGAAAATAAAGACTAATAATTTTAATTTAGATGTATGTATAAATAGTGGTCAATTTTTTAGATATAACTTAGAATCAGATGGATCATATACTATTATATTAAAAGATAGAATAATTAACGCTAAACAAATTGATGAATTTTTGTATGTTGACTCTAATAATAACAATGATTTAGATAAGATAGTTAGAAATTTCTTTGATTTAGATACAGATTACAATGTATTTAACAAATATATATTAGAACAAGATAGTAGTTTAAAAGATATAGTAGAATATAGTAAAGATTTAAAAATATTAAATATGGAACCATTTGAAACAATAATATCGTATATAATATCTCAAAGAAATAGTGTTAATAATATTAGGAAAAAAGTAAATATATTATCAGAGTTATATGGCAGTAAGGTTTACTATAAAGATAAAGAATATTATTTATTTCCTACTCCAAAACAATTAGAGAATGTTACTATTGAGCAATATAGTTCAATTGGTTTAGGATATAGAGATAAATATTTATTTAATACAATTAAAGATATTAACTGTGGAAAACTTAATCTTGATTATATATATAAATTAAACGGTAATGAAGGTATTAAATATCTACTTAATTATAGTGGAATTGGTTTAAAGGTTGCATCGTGTATATTGTTATTTGCATATAGGAAGTATGATGTATTTCCAATTGATACTTGGATTATTAAGGGAGTTAAGGATGTTTACAATATCGATAAGGTTAAATGTATAAAAGATTATTGTGAAAAGAATCTAAATAAATACTCTGGAATTATGCTTCAATATGTGTTTAATTATTATAGAAATAAAAAGTAGTTTACATTATACAAAAGTTAACAAAAAGATTTTTCAACTATCTTTATCAATAAAATATGAGGTTTGAAAAAATACTGCAAAAAATGCAGTTTTTTTGAATGTAAAATCCGAACAAATGTTTTTTGCTATGCTATAATCAAATCAGTAGGATAGACAAAGAGGAGGGGATATACTATGATTGAAACTATAATTAAGAGATCAGGAAGAAAGGAAAAATTTCAACCAGATAAGATTGAGGAGGCTATATTTAAAGCTGTTATAGGCATGAATAATTATACAGAAGATAAAGCTAGGGAACAAGCTAAATTAGCTGCCAATGTGGTTGTTTTTAAACTCAACAGGGATGTTAATACTGAGATTATAGACTTGGAAGAAGTTCAAGATATGGTTGAAGAAACTTTGATGCAATTAGGAATGACAGACGTTGCTAGAAGTTATATTAGATATAGACATCAAAGAGAACAAATGAGAAAAGACAAAGAAGCTGCTATTAGTGTAGAAAAAATGATGGGTAGCTATATGAAGAAAGAAGACTGGAGAGTAAAAGAAAATTCAAATATGGATTATTCTTTACAAGGTCTTAATAATTATATAGTAAGTGATATAACTAAGAGTTTTTGGTTAAATCATGTTTTTTCAACTGAAGAAAGAGAA
>CAZPCX010000008.1:0-13979 GCA_964585265.1 uncultured Muribaculaceae bacterium
CCATTTCACCACTATCTCTTATTTGTACATATCCAAGTACATAAGATGCAAAATTCCCATTTGGATAATACCTCTTATAAGATGGAATAAAGCCTATACCAGGTAGATTTAATTCTACAATCTTTTCCTTCGTTAACTCAGTTATTCCTCTACCACCAGGCCCTAATTCAACTTGATAAGCATTTCTAGTTAATAGTGCAAGTATTGTTTCATATTCCATATTAATAATTTCAGATAACTTTAATGCTGTATCTTCTTTATCGTTAACATAATTACCATTACCTCTTGTATTTGATAAGTATGCTACTACAGTGTATGAATTAATTGTTTGCGCTAATACATTAGATTCACTATCGTATACAGTACCTCTTTTTGCATATATTACTTCTTTATTACTATTTCTAGCAGATGCAAAAGCTTGTACATCAACTCCATCAATTGTCTTAGATAGAGATAATACACTCATTCTATATATTATTACAACAAAAAAAAGAAGAACTGCGATTAATACAAACTTATTATACTTTACACTATTTGTATTTATTCTTCTTTTCACATTAACACCTCAAAACACTATTCATTTAATAATGCAATAACTTTTATTTTAGAACAATCATAACTTAACCCTTCACTATCAATAACTGCTTGAAGGTTTGCTAATGATTTTAGTTCATTAACTTTCATTGTTAAACTTTCATTTTTATTTTCTTGAATAGTTATTTTCTTCTTTGTCCTCTCAACATCTAAGTTAATACTAGATAAAGTAGCTTTACATAGTAAAGATGTTATCGGAAATAATAATAATAGTAATATACAACATTTCTTTAATATTTTTCTCATCTTTACCATATTTGTTTTTGTCATCACACTTCACCTCAACTATATTTTTTCAATTACACTTAGAGTTGCACTTCTAGATCTATTGTTTTCAAGTAATTCTTCTTCACTAGGTTTAATCTTTGCAATTATTTTTATTTTAGGCATGTATTCTTTTGGTATTTCTGGTAAATCTCTAAATACTTTACTTACTTCACTATATTTCTTAATTACCTTCTTACATACTGATTCTTCTAAGGAATGAAACGTAATTATACATATTCTTCCTTTTTTATTTAATATTTCAATTGCATCTTCTAATGCTTTCTCTAATACTTCTAACTCTTTATTAACTTCAATTCTAATTGCCTGAAATACTCTTCTTGCAGGATGTGTTTCTAGCTTGTATTTCATAGGAACTGAATCTTTAATTATTTCTACAAGTTCCAATGTACTTTTTATTCTTTTATCTTCTCTATATTTACATATTTTCTTAGCAATACTCTTTGAATACTTTTCTTCTCCATATTGGAAGAAGATTTTTGTAAGTTCTTCAAATGAATATTCATTTACTATTGTCTCTGCACTTATAGGATTATCTTTATCCATTCTCATATCTAATGTACTATCACTATGATAACTAAATCCTCTTTCAGGATTATCTAATTGTGGACTAGAAACTCCTAAATCAAATAAGATTGCATCAGCTTCAAATATGCCTCTTGTTTTTAATTCTTCTTTTAGATTAACAAAATTAGATTTTATTATTTCAAAGTTCTTTGAAATAATCTCTAATTCTTTTTTGCTGTGGTTTATTGCCTCAACATCTTGATCAAAGGCAAAAAGCCAACCCCTTTTTATTCTTTTTAATATTTCTTTACTGTGTCCCCCATATCCTAAGGTACAGTCTATACAAATTGAATCTCCCTTAATATTTAGATTCTCAATTGTTTCATTTAATAAAACACTTTTATGCATTTTACATTTTACTTTCAAATAAGTTCTCTGTTATATTAGAAAGATTATCTATATTGTCATTGATAAACTTATCAAAGCTATCTTTTGACCATATTTCTAAGCGGTCATTTACGCCGATCACAACACATTCTTTTTTAAGATCGGCGTAGTCCGCTAATGGAGAGGTAATACTAATTCGACCTTGACGATCGAATTCGCACTCAGTGGCACCGGATAGAAAGAACCTTTGAAAGGATCTTACATCCTTCTTTGTAAAAGAAAGTTCATTCAATTTAGATACTATATTAACCCATTCTGTTTTAGGATAGACAAACAGGCATGAATCAATACCTCTTGTTATTATAAATTTTTCACCAAGCTCATATCTAAATTTTGAAGGAATTATTAGTCTGTTTTTCTCATCAATATTATGATGAAATTCACCAATTAACATAAAATCCCCCACTTTCTTCCACTATATACCACTGTCTACCACTAGAATACACTTTTTTATTAATTTTGTAAATACTTTTTATATATTTTATTTATATTTTTTAATAAAGTGTAAACAAAAAGTAGACTAATCTTTTTTAGTCTACTCTTATTTATTATTATTTTTATATTTTTATCTGCTTCTCCAACTACTTGGAACAGTCATAACTGATGTTGGATTAATATATGCATATGAATTATCAGTATACTTAAGACCCTTACCTATTGAAAAGTGTACATGTGGTCCAGTAGTATCTGTTCCTGTATTACCCATTAAACCAATTATGGTGTTTTTAGTAACAAAATCACCACTTCTTACGTTTCTAACAGATAGATGTGCATAACAAGATGTATATCCAATACCTTTAATATTGTGGTGTATACAAATATAATTACCACCACTGGAAATATATCCGGAATATACAACTTTACCATTTGCTGCTGCATAAACCTTAGAACCAGTTCTTTCACTATTACTCATATCAATACCAAAATGTGGTCTTGAAAGAAATATAGAACCATCTTTGTTATATATTGTTCTTAAAACCGGATTATACCAACTTGTTATATACCCGAATGAGAGTGGAAGAGAAAACCCTGTATCTGGCGGTATTAATTTAACAGCACATGATCTTAAATCTTCATATTCTCCACATCCAGCATCTTCATACATTTTAATTGTTTCTCTAGCATTTTCTATTTCATCTAAAACACTAATGTATACATCTTCTAACTCTTTCGAAGAATTTCTTAATGATTTTTCTTTTACTTCTAGAGTTATTTGTTTTTGTTTTAATTGTTTTTCTGATTCTGCTAATTCTTTTTTAATTCTTATATTAGTTTCAATATTCTCATTCATTAGCGTTATTAATTCATTATTATACCTTGTTAATTGTTCAGTAATTGAATATCTAATTATAAAATCAGTTATCGAAGTAGCACCAAATAAATATTCCAGGTAAAATAAATCTTTGTTAGAAATTTGATAAGCTGACATAATCTTTTTAATTTCAACATCTTTTTTTTCTATCTCTATACCTAACTCAATTATTTCTTTTTCTTTTGCAGTTGTTTCTTTTACAATATTAGCTAATTCAACATATATATTATCTATTTCTAGCACTATTTTTTCTATTTGAGCATTAGTTAATTTAATACTTTGTTGTGATTGTCTTTCTTTTTCTTCTAATGCATCTAGTTCTATTTTATAATCGTGAATAGTTTGTGCATTTGCATTAATGGGGAACAAAAACAACATGTAAGTAAATACAAATATTGCAACAAAAATCTTTTTCATTTTACCTCCTTCTATTGTTAAGGTTACTGCTCTTTTTATCTAAATAATGTTAAAGGATTAACAGTAACACTCCATGGAATTGTTTTTGTACTACAAGTATTACATCCATATAAACCAAAGTGAAGATGTGTTCCAGTTGATCTACCGGTACTTCCCATTAAACCAATAACATCACCTGTATTTACTGATTGTCCTGTTTTTACATACACCTTTGATAAATGCGCATATAATGTATAATAACCATTATTATGATTTATTATTACTTGGTTACCACTAGAACCAGGATACCATCCTACATCATAAATATTTCCTGAATTTGAAGCATATATTGGAGAATTCTTACCATTCTTTGTATATATATCAATTGCAGCATGGAATGAAGTCATTCTTATCCCATCTACATTTATTGTTCTCCATCCATAATAACTAGAAATTGTATATGGTTTTGCAGTTGGCCATATCCAATCTGTATCTCCAGTAATTATTGGATCATTAACACTATAAGTTCCTCTTATTTCAACTTTGTCTATTGTAGGTTCCAATATTTTAGCATCTGATATAACTATTGTTAATATATGTCCATTTTGAGTTCTTACCTTTTGAGTAACTCTTTGTAAACCATCTGTACCTTGTTGTGTAATCTCTCTATATCCATAAGATTTTGAGGAATCATATTTTATTTTTGTAGTATATTTTACAACTACATCTTCTACTATTTCTTCTTCCACTATAACATTTATTATAGGTGAAACTGGATTTATTTTTACCTTTTGTCCTATAAATAAAAGACTATTTTCGTTTACTATTTGAGGATTAACAACTAAGAATTCATCTACTCCGAGTTTATTATCTAATGCAATATTTGGTATTGTATCCCCCATTTTAACACTATATTCTTTTTGTACATCTAATTCACCAAATAGTATATATCTTGTCAATTCTTCAGAATCAACAAATATCTTTTCATCTACAGGGATTAAAGCTTCTCTAATCGTTATTTCTTCTTCTACATATAAATCTTCTAATCTAGTACCAGTTGTTTCTATACTAGCAATTGTATTATTATAGAAATCATTATAATCTTTTTCAGAAATAAAAGCTTTTATTGTATTTTCAATTGAAGTTTCAAAATCTTCCTTATTAAGTACATTTATCATTATAGGATCACTATCAGTTTTATTAATAGTTATCTTATAACCTTTAATTGTAAATGGTTTCTCATCTTTAATCTTATTGTATATTTGTTCTGCAGTATATATTTTCTTTGCATATCCAACATATTGTTCAATAAACAATCCTTGTGGTAAATATACATAATCAACTTTGTATTGTTTTTTTAATTCAGTTTGTTCTTCATTTATATATTGTTCTAAAGTATCTTTTGAATCAATAATACCTATAACTTCTCCATCAAGATATACATTGTAATACATCTTAGGTTGTTCTTTAGCAACAAGACTAGTTTCAAAAACTGGGATCATAGCAAAAAGACAAAGAACTATTGTCATTGTCACACCAAAAAGTCTTTCCTTTAAGCTCATCTAATCACCTGCCAGATAGTAAATATTATAACATATATTTTAAATATGTTCTATTTTGTACACCACTAATTGATACCTTGACATTCTTTTTTCAACTTTACCAGAAACATAAATAACATCATTAATATTTAAAGAAGAAGCCTCTTCATAATGATCTGGGAATACAGTTATATCAATAGATCCAAACTCATCTCCAGCTTTTATAAAGAACATCTTTTTACTATTCTTAGTAGTTATCTCTTTTATACTTTCTATTATTAAAACCATGTTTACATTCTTGTCAAAATAATTAGTAATATCATTAGAATTAATTATATTTTCATAATTTCTCTTATACTCACTTATTATATTATTACTCAAGTAAAAACCAAATACTCCAATCTCTTTAGTTTGAAGAACTTGTTTATCAAATTCATCTTTTATATCTAATTCTGGTTTTTCTATTAAAGATTCATCTAATTTCTTAGATAACTCTGCATAATTAATTGCAGCATCAATATTATCTATTAATGTTTTATGATTAAAACCAAACTCATTAAAACAATCTGCATATATAAGATTTTCTATTACTCTCTTATTTATACCTTTATCATATGTTCTACTTATAAAATCAAAGAAATCAATATATAAACCATTATCTCTTTCATTAATTATTTCTTTTGAAATAATACTTCCTACATTCTTAATAGCACCAAGAGAAAATCTTATATTATCATCTTCAATCTTATATTCATAATCACTAAAGTTTATGCTTGGTTTTAATATAGTAATACCTAATTGTCTCGATTCATTTATATACTCTTTTGTTTTTATTTCATTACCAATAGCATTAGTTAATAAACAAGACATAAAGACACCCGGATAATTACATTTTAAATATGCCATCTTAAAAGAAAGCATTGAATATGCTACAGAATGTGATTTATTAAAACCATAATTAGCAAACTTTAATATTAAATCATATACTTCTTTAGCCTTTGATTTTGTATATCCATTTTTAATACTATAACTAATAAATTTTTCTTCTTCTTTTACAAGTATATCCTTTTTCTTTTTAGCCATTGCTCTTCTCAATATATCTGCTTCACCAAAAGAATAACCTGCCATTTTACTAGCTATTTGCATTATTTGTTCTTGATATATAATTATTCCATATGTACTCTTCAATATATCTTTTAAAGATTCATCTATATAATCAATTTTTTCTTTACCGTCTTTTCTATTAATATATGTATTAATACTATCTGAAGGTCCTGGTCTAAATAAAGCTATTGCAGCAACAATATCATCAAAACAATTTGGTTTTAATTTCCTAAGGAAATTCTTCATGCCTTCAGATTCAAATTGAAATATACCTTCTGTAGATGCACTCGAGAATATTTCAAAAGTCTTCTTGTCATCTAAAGGTAAAGTATCATATCTGACATCTTCTTTATTAATCTTCTTTAATACCTGATCAACAAGCGTAAGATTCTTTAAACCAAGAAAATCTATTTTTAATAATCCTAATTCTTCTAAATGTTCCATTGAATAACCACATATATAATTATTATCATACTTCTCTAATGGAATATATGAATCTAGTTCTAAACTAGAAATTATAACACCAGAAGCATGTACAGATATTTGTCTCTTTAACCCTTCTAATTTTAAACATACTTTATAAAGAATATCTAAATTATTTCTTTTTATATACTCAATTATCTTCTCATTATTTAATGTATCTTTTAATTCAACATTCATACCAATTAATTTAGAAAGAATATCTAAATGCCTAATTTCAACATTGAATATTCTACCTACATCTCTTATTACTTGTCTTCCTCCTAGAGTAGAAAAAGTAATAATAGGTAATACATTCTTAATACCATATTTAGATATCACATAATCTACTACCTTCGATCTACTATTTGATTCAAAATCAATATCTATATCTGGTAACGAAACTCTTTCAGGATTTAAAAATCTCTCAAAGAATAAATCATATTTAATTGGATCAACTTCAGTTATACCAAGACAATATGAAACAAGAGATCCAGCTGCACTTCCTCTTCCAGATCCTACTAATATATTATTTTTTCTAGAGTATTTAATAAAATCATAAACAACTAAAAAATAATCATTAAATCCCATATTATCTATAATATTTAATTCATGTAATAATCTTTCTTTATAATTAGAAGTAACCTTATCATCTAGTCTCTTCATTAATCCTTTTTTACATAATTCAAACAAGAACTTCTTAGAATCAACTTCACCTTTATATTTTGGCAATAGTTCTTTATTAAAAGAAAAAGAAACATCACACATATCACTAATCATTTTAGAATTCTTATAATCTTTATCAATATTATATTGTAAATAACAATTTGGATTAATAACTATCTCATCAATACTATCAATCTTCTTGTTATTCTTAATTAAATCTAAATACTTTAAATATTCAATATCTTCAGGTTCAACACATAACACCTCATTAATAAATACAATATTATCAGTAACCTTTAATGCTAATTCTCTCTCTTCAATTGAAGAATATCCGATAAAAACATCATTGAATACTTTTTTATAATTTTTATAATTATAGCAAGACCTAATAACCACTATTAAACCATCACTATGAGTTTTCAAATCATCAATATCTAAATCTTTATCTTGCTTTATAAAAACAAGCCTAGTTAGATTTTGATACCCTTTATAATCTTTTGCATATAATAATACTATCTCATTATCAATAGAAATTTCTAATCCAATAATCGGTTTTATATTATTACTTTTACATTCTTTATAAAACTCCATAACACCATACATATTAGGATCTGTTATAGCAATTGATTTAATATCTAATTCTTTACACTTCTCAATTAATCTTCTAATATCACACATAGAAGATAATAAATGATAACTAGTTTTTACATATAATGGAATATATTTCATATTATCACCCACTAACTTTATTTTACACTATATTATTCCATAATACAATTGACTTATACTAAAGATTATGGTACATTTAATACCGTTATAAGGAGGAAAAAAGATGGCAAATATTACAACAAAAAGAAAACCGTTATTTGGTAATAATCGTTCACATGCTTTAAACATTACTAAGAAAAAACAAAGCTTAAACAAACAAAAAGTAGCAGTTAATGGTAAAACAATAGTTACAACTGTTAGGGAAGCAAAAAAATTAAAGAAAAGTAAGTAAATAAAAAATCTTCATATATTATATGAAGATTTTTTAAACCCTATCGACACACATACTCTTTATTTCTATTATTTCCTTCATACCCTCTATTTTTCGTGTGGGGGAGGTTGATACATAACTGTATTTCTTCTTATATATAATTTAATTAGTAAAGTTCCATTCTATATGAATGCTACGTTGTTTGTTGACTTCATCATATTAACCTATAAATATTTTATCCACAAAGTCATTTACAATTTCAACACTCAATTTATTCACGTGTTTATATTTATTGAATAGAGTTTTCTTGTCTTTAAGTTTTTCTTGTTTGACTTCAATAGCAGCTAGTTCTTTTTGTATGCTTTCTAATCTATCTTCTAACTTACTATAATCTTCTTTATATTTATTTTTTAATTTCATATACTCATCATCATCAAGAAAACCTTTTTTTCTATCTTCATATAAACTTTGGAAGTATGAATCTTTACTTTTTAATTCCTTATCAATACTTAATCTTTCTTTGTTTAAATTATTAATCTTGTTTTTAAATAATTCTTTTTCTACCATATTGTCATTAATTTCAATTTGTACTTCTTCTTTATAAAATCTAGTTAATAAATCATTGATTCTAGCTAGTACAAAATCTTGTAATTCAATTTCTTTAATATATTTCTTATTATCACAATTAGACCATTTTGTAGCTTTATCTTTACAACAAAGATATGCCATACCGTTTTCATCATTTTTACCACACTTGCAAAATGTACTTTTACATTCATCACAACATACTTTATTAGCAAGTAAATTAGCTTCGCCAGATTTGCAACTTTTCTTTCTTTGTTCTAATCTTTCCTGTGCGTCATACCAAACAGCTTTATCTATAAGTGGCTCGTGTGTTCCTACAACACGAATTTGTTTTTTCTTTTCATTATAGATAACTGTATGATTTTTATAACTTACTGTTGTTGTTTTGAATTGTACTAGATTACCAATATAAACTTCATCTTTTAAGAATTTCTTAATAGTTTGTTCGTTCCATTGGTGTTTATTTCTAATTTGAATTTGATAATCTAAATCAACATCAATATTATTACAAGTAGGATACACTTTATAAGAATAATGTGTACGACTTCTATTTTCTTTTAATGTAGTTTCAAATTCATAAAAGATTTCATTTGTACGATCTAGTTGTTCTAAATAAGTACCAATACAAGTAGCATTGTTAGGTATTTCATCATTAATATTTAAAAGTACCCAATCATCATTATTACTAAAATCAATATTTTGATATACTAGTTTATTATTTTTAATACTAATATTTAATTCATCATAACTTTTGGTAGAATAATAAATCTTAATCTTATCATTTTTAACTTTATAAAGTCTTAAATTAAATTTATTAGAAAAGTTAATATTATCACTAGTTATTAATTCAATAGTAGTTAAGTCTTTTAATATTTGTCTTTCATTATTTAAATAACTCATTTTAATAACAAAAGTACCAGTCTTACTTATTGTTTTATAATCTACATATTCTTTAATGATAGGTAGTTTTAATTTACTACCGTTCATCATCTTATATTCAAGTGGACTTAATATGTTATCCGCAGTTAATCCTTTTGCAATCTTTTCAAGACCATATCCCTTAACATATTCATCAAATATTCTAGCAACTACATCAGCAACAACTGGATCCGGTATTAAATGATTTTTATTCTCTGGATCCCTCATATATCCGTATGGTGCGAAAGAACCAGTAAATTGTCCTTTTTCACGTTTCTTTTTAAATGTCTCACGAATGTTGTATGAAGTATCTTCTAGCATCCATTCGTCAGTCATAGCTGTAATTTGACTTGTTTTTTTAGTCTCACGTTTAGTATTATCAATTCTTTCAATATAAGTGACGAATCTTACATTCCACTCTATAAATTTATCGTGTACGTATTTTTCTACTAGTTCAACATCTCTTGCAAATCTAGCTTGTGTTTTAACTAATACAACGTCAACATTTCCTTTTTCACATTCGCCAATCATAATATTAAAATTCGGACGTTCTCTATCAGATCCAGAATAATCTTCATCATTATAGACACCAACGATTTCCCAGCCTTGCTGTTCGGCGTAGTCCCTTAACATCATTTCTTGATTTTTAATACTTTCTGATAATTCTTCTTTTGTTAGCTTATCACGATCTTCATCTGATAACCTTAAATATAACACCACCCTCACAATAGTTTTAATAACATTAGTAGCAGTATCAATTAATTTACTCATAAAAATAACAACTCCTTATTATTTTTAATCGTAATTAATACTTCCACAAAAAAATTATAACGCGCTTTTTCAAACATTACAGTCCCCCGAAGTTGATTTTTCTATTTTTATGATAGTTTTAAAAAACTTTTCATTAAATATTCTTATTAAATCTTCTTCTGTGGGGTTTTCTAAATTAGTTTTAAATGTTTCTGAATATACATAATTTGTTATATTCTTTTTTTTATTTTCCTTTTTATTCTTCATTTTTTACCCCCTTAAAGTAAAAAAGAACTATGATAGTCCTAATTTAATCTATGAGATAAAAATTAAATTGATACTTACCATAGTTCTTTTTATATTTGTTCTTTATATAAGAATTATTATTCACCTATAACCGAATTAATATTTTTTACAAGATACTCTATTAATAAGTTTTCCATTATAGATTGTAACGTAATTCTTTTGCTTTTTAATAATCTTTCAAGTGCCATTTTTGTATGGTCATCAATTCTAAATTTAATTTGATTATTTTTACTTAAACTCATTTTACATTCTCCTTTCTTAAAAATTGGTTCTAAATTATACACGTTAATTTTTAAATACACTATTGCAACGATGATTTGAATAAAGCAGGATAAACCTGTTCACAAACAACTAGCCAGTGGCTAGTTTAACCTTATATTATAAGGGATTGTGAAAATTACTAGTGTTTACACTTTTAATATTTGTTATACAATTGTATACTTTTTAATCCTTATTTTATAAGGGTTGTTATACAATCGTACACATTTTTAAAATTGTTGTATTGATGTTTTTGGTACTAATTATATAAAAATATTATTAATAACTAGTACCAAGTTTTTAATATCTAATTAAAGGGGGAATTTTTGAATATGAAAAAACACTGACTTTATTTATAAGCCAGTGCTGTAAATGCATCTATATGTATAATTATTTCATATTCTACTATATTGTATCATATGTATGTTGATAGTCAATATGTAATAAATGTGGTATAAAAGGTGGGAAAAATGTTGTATTAAAACGCTGTAATCCCTTATAAATACTAGAAATTTTAAAATAGATACTTTAGGAAATATTAGTATGTTGACAAAGATAGATAATTTTTTATTACTTTTATTCTTTCCATGAAATATAATTTATTATTGTTTTTCTAATATTAATTAAATTTTGATATTGATAAAACAAATATTCATCTTCACCCATAGACTCATCTCTAATAGAATCATAATTAATAATTTTTGCTATATCATTTTGATAACCTTTTGCTTTTGTTATCATGTTAACTAGTTCAAAAATTTTTATAATTTCTTGATTAAATTCATTTCTTTTATCATTTAGTCCGATTTTATTAAATTTTTCATATAATTCATTTTCCATACACTTAGACAGACCTTCCCTTCGAATTTTCAGAATATTTTATGTCTTGAATAGTTTGAATTTTATGAAGTTCTTCATTTTGATAATTTTTTCTTGCTTCCTCATACTTTTCTATATTAAATTTTCTTATCATATCACATAAATCAATTGGAATATCTTTATTTATAGAATCTATTATTTCTTGTTGTGTTGGCAGTTGATTGTTTTTTCTAAGAAGTTCTAGTGTGTAGTTAAACTTATCACAAATTCTCTTGTAATTTTCTAACCCAAATCTTTGTATTACTTCACATAATTCATCAATGTAAATATCTGAATTATAGTTCATTAAATAATACTGCAACATTTCTTCTACTGGCATTTCACTAAATAAGTATTTATAAAATTCATTTTTATAGTATTCTTTTATTTTCAAAATGTTTTCGTGTTCTTTTTCTACTAACTTTAACTTATCTGTAGAATCTGTATTGTGTAATAATATATTTAAATGATATGCTGTAGAAATTCCTTTTTCTTCTGCTATTTGTTTAATTGTCTTTTTTAACTCCTCACTAGTTGGAGAGTCTACATATCCACCTTTAGTAGAGGATAATGCAAGTTTTTCTGATGTATATCTTTGAGTACTAATTAAATAAGATTCAATTGCATCTTTTAAATTACCTTTAAATATTTTTACATTAAATCTACTTAATTTATTCTTATCTTCTATAGATAAGTTAGCATATGTATTTTCTTCTATTAAAATAACGCCATCATTCGATAATTTTACACTACCTTTAATAGCTGTATCAGTTGGATTTAATGAAATAACATTTTCTATATGTGATGCTAGGCTATCAATAATACCACACTTTTTGTCTGAAAATGTATTGTTTCCAAAACCTGCCTCTTTATCGTCTGGTACTATACCATTTAGTGAGAATAATACCATTGAATTGTAATTTGAAGTATATGGAATATATTTATTAGTAATATTTGTTATTTCTCTATTTTTTTCCTGCATATATTGTTCATCATCTAATCTCGAATAATCTATAGGACTAATAAGTCCTTCTCTTCTTAATAAATTTGTTATTCCATTTGCAAAGTCATTGTTTCTATTTTTTTCAATATATTTTGCTTCACCTACTGGAACTATTATGCCTTCTATTGGAATAATATTTGTTGCTCTTACTAAAGCTATATTTTCAATATTCATAACATCACCATTTTAATTATATCACAAACATATAATTTTGTTATTATAATTGCATTACTATCAATTGAATAATGGTTAAAATTTTATAATATAAAAATAATTAAAATAAAAAAGTTAAAAACCAGAAAGGATGCAAAAAAAATGATAAATAAAGATAAATTATTTTATAAATTAGATAATATTTAAAAAGATAATAATTGATACAATTATAAATTATATAATCATTTATATCCGACTTTTGTGTTTAGTTCATTTCAGTTATTTTTTTATGTATTTATAAGGAATAAGGAAGAATAATTACGACTAAAATACTTTATAGAAATTCGGTTATGTATAGGTTTCCCCCATCACCCCCTAAAGGGGAGTTTTAAGAAGCCGCGACCCGACGCTGCTAGACGCATAGCTTGGGTCATTATCCAAAGACCAGTACGACACGCCAGCGCTGCCACTACTATTCCACCTACCGCCGACAAGCGCAATTCTACTATCTGATGCTTGATAATAATTATCACCATATATTGCTGTTCCTGTTACTATTGGTAAATTTACATATGGATTGTTATTATCATACCCTATTTCTGTTATATAACCATTTGCATTCTTATTCGTATATCCTACCCTTTTATAATTACCACTAAATGTATCTGATGCATATGTGCTCGCATCTTTCGATGTATATGCAACATTGTTTTGTATGTTTATTCCATCTACAAATTGCCGTATATTTCCCCATAGATTTTCTATGCCTCTATATTTCATTGCATACAATCCGTTTGTGTTACTTGTTGGTGATCCTGTTTTAGGAATACTATCTGCTGTTCCATTGTTTAGTTTTGC
>CAZPCX010000009.1:0-3793 GCA_964585265.1 uncultured Muribaculaceae bacterium
TATAATAAAAATATATATGATAAAGGTGATTATATGGTAGATGTTAAAAGAATAGTTGCTATATGTATTATGTCAGTTCTAGTTGTAACACTAGGACTAATATACTTTTTCAATAGGGAAGAAAGTCCTGAAAAACAATATGCAAGACTTGAAGAAGAATATTGTAGTCTTGCTGTTTCTTTATGTGAAAAATATCCAACTGTAGCAAATATTGATTTAAGTGATAATGGTTCAGAAAAGAACATTACATTTTTAACATTATCAGGCTTAGCGCTATTAGAATCTAAAACATTACCTTTGCATGTTGTAAATCCTTTAGAATCATCAAAAGATAAAAAAGAATATTTTCCTGATACTGCTAGAATCAAGTTAATTATAAAAGAAGATAACAAATTGGAATGCAAAGGATTTATAGATGTTGGAAATTCTCCGGAACTAACACTTGTTGGTGGTAAAAAGATAACAATAAGTATGGGAGAAGAGTATAGAGAATTAGGATATAATGCAGTTGATGAAGAAGATGGAGATCTTACCGTAAGTGTTGTTAAAAATGGTATTGTTAATCCAGAAAGAACTGATGAATATACTTTGCTATATTTTGTTAGTGATAGTGATGGAAATACGGTTTCTGAAATAAGAACAGTAGTAGTAAAATAAATAGTAATAATTAATTGTAAAGCAGCAAATATTTAAATGCTGTTTTATTTTACAATTATATTATTCATGTTATAATTTTAATGGTGATTGAAATGGATAATAAAGAGATTAAATTATTTATTGAAAAATTACAGAGTAAGGTAAGCAATCTTAGGAGGTTGCTTTGACTATGATTTAAAAGAAAAAGAGATAGCAGAATTGCATTTAGAAACACAAAAGCAAGATTTTTGGCAAGATAAAAAGAATTCTGAAAAGATTATAAATAAATTAAATAAATATAAAAAAGAAACTGAGAAGATATTATATTTTGAAAAAGATATTAAAGATAAATTAGAGTTATTTTTTGCTTTAGAAACTGAAGAAGATAGTGAGTTAAGAATTTTATTACAAGATGAAATAGTTTTGTTAGAAAAAGACATTAATGGTTTTGAAACTCTAACACTTTTAAACGGCATATATGATTATAATAACTGCATATTAGAAATACATAGTGGAGCAGGTGGAACAGAAGCTTGTGATTGGGCTTTTATGATATACAGGATGTATACTAGGTACTGTGAAAGTGTTGGATATAAGTATGAAGTTATTGATTATCAAGATGGAGAAGAAACCGGTATAAAGAGTGCAACTATATTGATTAAAGGTGAATATTCATATGGTTATTTAAAAGGAGAAACTGGGGTTCACAGATTAATAAGAATATCCCCTTTTGATTCCAATAAGAGAAGACATACTTCTTTTGCGTCTGTAGAAGTAATACCTGAAATAGAAGAGAATATAAATATTGATATTAAAGAAGAGGATTTAAAGATAGATGTATATAGATCAAGTGGAGCAGGAGGACAATCGGTAAATACTACTGATAGTGCAGTAAGAATTACACATTTACCAACTAAGACAGTTGTAACATGTCAAAATGAAAGAAGTCAGTTAAAAAACAAAGAAAGAGCATTAAAAACTTTAAAGAATAAGATATATTTATTAGAAATGCAAAATCAACAAGATAAGATAGATGGTTTAAAAGGAGAAAAACTAGGTATAGATTTTGGATCTCAAATAAGAACTTATACAATGCATCCATATTCTATAGTTAAAGATCATAGAACAGAATATGAAACATCAGAAGTATTTAAGGTGTTAGATGGAGAATTAGTAGAATTAATAGATAGTTATTTAAGATGGAATATAAATAATTAGAATAAGAGGTGTTTATGGAACTTATAAGAATGAGAAATGTTGAAAAACAATATAAAAATGGAGTAACAGCAGCATATGGTGTTGATTTAACTATAGAAAAAGGTGAATTTGTTTTTATAATTGGAGAATCAGGTAGTGGTAAGTCAACAATAATTAAAATGTTATATAGAGAAGAAAAACCTACAAAAGGACAAATAATGGTAGGTGGTGTTGACGTTAGTAAGTTAAGAAATGGTAAGGTATATAAACTTAGAAAACAAATAGGTGTAGTATTTCAAGACTATAAACTTTTACCAAAATTAACTGTATATGAAAATGTAGCATTTGGATTAGAAATGATTGGTATGCATAAAAAAGAAGTTAGAGAAAAAGCTTTAAAAGCTATAGATGTTGTTGGGCTTAAGACTAAATTAAAGTCATATCCTGATAATTTATCAGGTGGTGAACAACAAAGAGTTGCAATTGCTAGAGCAATTGCAAATGAGCCTAAGTTAATAATTTGTGATGAGCCTACAGGTAATCTCGATCCTAAAACAAGTATGGAAATAATGGATGTTCTTGATAATATTAATAAAAAGGGAACAACTGTAATAATGGCTACACATAATAAAGATATAGTAGATAAGTATAAAAAGAGAGTTATTCTTGTAAAACAAGGAAAGATAAAGAAAGATTATCAGAAAGGGACATACGATAATGAAAATTTTTAGAATATTTGGAAGAAATATCAGAGATGCTTTAAAAAGTGTCTTTAGAAATTTTAGTTTGAGTTTAGCGTCTATATCTTGTATAACAATAACTCTTTTGATAGTATCTATATCGTTAATTCTTTCATATAATGTTAAAAGTGCAACTAAATCAATAAAGGAAGATTTTACAATTGTTGTATTTATTCAGAATAGTGTTACTGAGGAAAGAATAGAAGAAATAAAAACAGAATTATATTCTTTTGAAAATATAGAATCATATGAATATCAAAATAAAGTAGAAATAGCTAATGAAATGAAAAACACTTCTGATGTATTTAAAACAATTATTGAAGGATGGTCAGAAGATACAAATCCTTTGCAAGATATATTTTTAATAAAAGTAGTTGATTCCGAAAAAATTACTGCTACTGCTGAAGATTTAGAAGGAATAGTTGGAGTAGACTTAGTTAGATATGGAGAAGGTATGGTAGAAAGTTTACTATCTGTATTTAAATATGTGGATAAGGCGTTAATAATTGCTATTGTATCACTAATACTAGTTACTGCATTCTTAATATCTAATACAATTAAGTTAACAATATTCTCCAGAAAAAGAGAAATAGAAATAATGAGACTTGTTGGAGCATCAAATATGCATATTAAAATGCCTTTCGTTATAGAAGGATCAGTATTGGGTGTGCTAGGATCCGTGTTACCAATAATATTTGTAATATATGGTTATTCTAAGTTATTTACAATGTTTAATGGAGAAATGTTTACACCAATATTTAAGTTAGTACAACCAGTACCATTCATATACGCTGTGTCCTTATTCTTATTGGGAGTAGGAATATTAGTAGGTATGGTTGGAAGCGCTAGAGCAGTAAGAAAATATTTAAAAATATAAGAATTGATTTCTCAATTCTTATATTTTTTAATTATATATTCTTCTGTATTTTCTTCCGAAATAATCTGATACTTTATTAAATTCTTCGTCTGTTTCAATCTTTGATAATTTTGGTGGATTACAATCGTAATTTATGTTTTGAAATAATAAATCACTTTTATCATTTTCATTTGCTAAGAATAGATATTTCTTATCATTAATCATTATTTCATCAACTACTAAATAACTTTTATTATTTTCGAGTTCAATAATGCTATAACTACCATCCATGTTATCTGCCTCCTAAATGTGGAAATTGATTTTCATAAAATCCTGGTTCAGCTGTTTCTCCTGGTTTTGCACC
>CAZPCX010000009.1:3893-12465 GCA_964585265.1 uncultured Muribaculaceae bacterium
TCTACTACTTGATAATTTTTTTCAATTTTTTCTTCTTTTGGCAAATCAGACATACTAAATCCATTACCATCACCAAAAGGAATATTTATTTTTTCGTCCATATTATTATCTCCTTTATAATATATTATATTTACATTATATCAAAAAACAAAATTAATAGTTAAATATGTGTAAAAATAATTGCAATTTTACACATATTTAACTTCTATGTTTTTTATCTTTATGCTTAATAATATAAATGGTATAATGTTTATGGTGATAACATGAGAATTATTATAATTGATAAAAATAATAAAGCTAGATTAAATAAGATTATAGATTGGTTAATATATATGGTTGGATATGCATTAATACTTATATTTGCTTCTTTAGTATTTAAGAGTATTGATATAAATGGTGCTTACTATGGTTTGTTTGCATTTATAGCAGCTGTTATAATATATATATTGAATAAAACTATTAAACCAATTCTTTTCTTATTGACTTTACCACTTACTGGTTTAACGATGGGAATATTTTATCCTTTCTTAAATGTTATAATATTAAAGATGGTAGATTTTATATTAGGAAAGAATTTTGAGACAACTGGATTGTTTAGTTTATTCTTTATAGCTATATTAATTTCTATTATGAATATTATGTTGGAAATATTTGTTATAAGACCAATAACTAAAAGGAGTGTTGAACAATGAATCCAATAGCGATTGATTTAGGCTTTTTTCAAATTAACTGGTATTCAGTATTTATAGCGGCTGGAGTATTAATTGCATTTTTATTAATAGGTATTGAATCTAAAAGATTAAATGTTAACAAAGATTTTATGACTAATCTTGTGTTTTGGTCAATTATATTTGGTGTTGTAGGAGCAAGATTATATTATTGTGCATTTAATTATGATTATTATAGTGTTAATCCTGGAGAGATAATTAAAATATGGGAAGGTGGATTAGCAATACATGGTGGAATACTGTTTGGTTTATTGTTTGCTTTTCTATATACATTTAAATATAAAATTAAATTTTTTAAGGTTACTGATATCTTAGCAGTTGGTTTAATTGTTGCACAAGCTATAGGAAGATGGGGTAATTTCTTTAATGGAGAGGCACATGGAATAGAGACTACAAAAGAAGCATTACAAAAACTATGGTTTATACCTGAATTTGTAATAAATGGAATGAATATTGAAGGAGTATTTTATCATCCAACTTTTTACTATGAATCTTTATGGTGTATTATTGGATTAATTGTATTAATATTAATTAGACATTTATCTAAATATTTAAAAACGGGACAACTAACAGGTATTTATTTTATGTGGTATAGTGTTGGAAGATTCTTTATTGAAGGATTAAGAACTGATAGTTTAATGTTTTCGGGTTTAAGAGTAGCTCAAATAGTATCTGTAATATTATTCGCTGTTGGATTACTTATACTTATTTTAAAAGGAAGAGGATCTAAGTTTGAAAATATGTATAATGAGGAGGAATTAGATGAAATTAGATTTTGATGTTGTAGTAGTTGGTGCAGGAATAGCGGGTATGACTGCAGCAATCTATTTAAAAAGAGCAAACATTAATGTTGTAATGATTGAAAATAATGCTCCTGGAGGACAAATAAATAAGACAAATTTAATTGAAAATTATCCTGGTTTTAATAAAATAGATGGACCAACTCTTGCTTTTAATGTATTTCAACAAACACAATCGTTGAGTATTCCATATAAATATGGAAAGGTTTTAAATGTTGAAACTTATGATGATTATAAAGAAGTTCATACGGATAAAGAAGTTATAAGATGTAAGGCAGTAATAATAGCTACTGGGAGAAAATCTAAAGAATTAGGTTTAGAAAATGAGAAAAGTTTAATAAATAAAGGAATAAGTTGGTGTGCTCTATGTGATGCACCATTATATAAAGAGAAAGATGTTGCGGTAGTGGGATCTAATAAAGAAGCTTTAGAAGAAACAATATTATTATCTGATATTTGTTTATCTGTTACATTAATAAGTGATATTGAATTAAAAGGTGATTTATTAAATAAAGTTAGAAGTATTAGTAATATACATATAAAAGAAGGTTATTCAGTTGTTTCTCTTAATTCATTAGATTCTAAGTTAAATAGTATTGATATTGTTAATAAAAATGAAATGAAAGAGAATATTAAGGTTGCGGGTCTATTTATATATATTGGAAATGTTCCTGCAACGGATATGTTAAAAAATTTAAATGTAAATATGCAAGATGATTATATTGTTGTTGATGAAAATATGAGAACTAATGTAAGGGGTATATATGCCTGTGGTGATGTAATTAGAAAAGAAGTATATCAAATATCAACTGCGGTTGGTGAGGGTGCTAGAGCAGCGATGAGTATGGTTAAAGACTACAATTAAGTATGTATTAGTAAAGATGGTGATGCCGTGTCATTTTCGATTAGTGTAAAAAATGAAATAATAAAAGCAGAGATGACAAGATTAGAAATAATTTCTCTTCTTTCTGCTTATTTAAGAAATAATGCAATTATTAATGAAGATAGTATATTAATTAATTCTGAGAATTATGATATTTCAAGTTTTATATTTGATAAGTTTAGAGAATTATATGATGTTACACCATCTATATCAGTTAAAAAGATGTTTAATTTTAAAAAGAATTTAACATATATGTTAAAGATAATGAAAAACAAAGATGAAATATTAAGGGATTTATCTTTAATAAATGATTCTGGTTATTTTAAAAATATACCTAATGAATATATATTAGAAGATGAAGAAGAGAAAAAGATGTATTTAAAAGGTTTATTTCTAGCAACAGGATCAATAAATGACCCAAAAACAACTAATTATCACTTGGAATTCTTAATTGATGATTATGATTATGCAATATTTGTTTGTGATTTATTAGATAGTTATTCTTTGAATTCTAAAATAATTGAAAGAAAGAATGGATTTGTAGTATATATTAAAGAATCCGAGAAGATTAGTGATTTTCTAAAGATTGTTATGGCAAATGAATCTTTAATGGCTTTTGAAAATATGAGAATATACAGAGATCATATGAATAGAGTTAATAGACTTAATAATTGTGAACAAGCGAATGTAGAAAAAGTTATTAATTCTTCTTTAAAACAAATTAAAGAAATAAATGTTATTGAGCAATTAATTGGGTTAGATGCAATTGATGAGAAATTAAAAGAAATAGCAATATATAGAAAGAAATATCCAGAGGCTTCTTTAAGTGAATTAAGTAATATAGTATCAATTGAGACAAATAGAAAAGTTAGTAAGTCGTGTATTAATCATAGGTTAAGGAAGCTAAAATCTATTTATATGGATATAAGAGGGGATAAGATATGAGAGGATTTACTTTAATAGAATTGTTAGCAGTAATAATGATTTTAGCCGTTATTACAGCTCTTGCGGTTCCTATTGTGGGTAATGTAGTTGAAGACAAAAGAGTAGAAACTGTATTTGTAGATGCTAAAACAATATTGAGAGAAATTGAATATAATTATATTGAAACATATGATTTCCCAAGTACTTTTTTAAGTAATCTATCTATAAATAGTGTTTCGATGCAAAACTATAATGCTTCATCTTCATATGTTTATTCTTTAGAGGGAGAGTTTTATATTGTACTTATTGGTGCAAATAAATTTGATGGTATAAACGCTTGCAATATAAAGCAAAGTTCAAATGATACTAACGTAGGAAGAATTACTTGTCCATAAAAAAGATTATATATTGATAAAAGCATTTCAAAATGCTTTTATTTTTGGTAAAATAGAGATGTGTTATACAAAGTGTAAGGACGTGATGATATGGGAAAAATTATTTCTATGGTTAATCAAAAAGGTGGGGTTGGTAAAACTACAACAAGTATTAATTTATCTGCTTGTTTAGGATATTTAGGTAAGAAAACTTTATTAATAGATCTTGATCCACAAGGGAATGCATCTACAGGTGTAGGTATTAATAAAGGAGATAATAAATATAGTATATACGATGTTTTTACTGATAAAATTAGTATAAATGATTCAATAATTACTACTAAATATGATAATTTAGATATAATTCCTGCTACTATTAATTTAGCGGGTGTAGATATTGAGTTATTAAATAGAAGTAATAGAGAGCCAGGATTCATTAAAACTTCACAACTTAAAAGACATATGTCCTTAATAAAAGATAATTATGATTTTATTATTATAGATTGTCCTCCTTCATTAGGAATATTAACAACAAATGCTTTAACTGCTTCAGACTCTGTTCTTATTCCTGTTCAATGTGAATTCTTTGCGTTAGAAGGTATTACTCAATTATTGAATACAATAATGTTAGTTCAAAAGAATTTAAATCCTAATTTGGATATAGAAGGTGTATTGCTTACTATGTTTGATTCTAGAACAAAATTAGGTGTTGAAGTAGTAAATGAAATAAGAGGATATTTTAGAGAAAGAGTATACGATACAATAATTCCAAGATTAGTTAGATTATCAGAAGCTCCATCTTATGGAAAGCCTATTCATGTATATGACCCGCGTAGTAGAGGTTCTGATGCTTATATAAATTTAGCAAAGGAAGTGATGGATAGAAATGGAAACTAAAAGAAGAGCTTTAGGAAAAGGATTAGAAGAGTTATTTAATTCTGAAAATCTAGAATTTGAAAATCTTGAAAAAAGAATTATGGAAGGCGCATCTGCTGATGAAATAATTGAAATAAAATTAGGAGAATTAAGACCTAATCCATATCAACCTAGAAAGATATTTGATGCTGAGTCTTTACAAGAGTTAGCTGATTCTATTAAAGAGTATGGAGTATTTCAACCAATAATTGTAAAGAAAAGTATTAGAGGATATGAAATAATAGCTGGAGAAAGAAGGGTAAAAGCTGCTGGAATAGCAGGATTATCTACTATACCTGCTATTGTTCGTGATTTTTCTGATGAACAAATGATGCAAATAGCATTGTTAGAAAATTTACAAAGAGAAGATCTTACTGCAATTGAAGAAGCAAATGCATATAAAGGAATAATTGATGCTCTACAAATTACTCAAGATGATTTAGCTAAGAAGATAGGCAAAAGTAGAAGCCATGTAACTAATATGTTGGGTCTTTTAAAACTTCCTGATTATGTACAAGATATGGTATTAAAAGGTTTTTTAACTATGGGTCATGCAAGAGTATTAAGTAAGTTAGAAAATAAACAACAAATAATAGATCTTGCTAATAAGGTTATAAAAGATGGAATAAGTGTAAGAGAATTAGAAAAATTAGCAGATATGAACTACGAAAGAAAAGTAAAAGTTAGAAATAGTGAGAAAAGTTCAGAACTTAAGTATATAGAAATGACTATGAGTGAAAAACTTGGAGCAAAAGTAATTTTGACGAAGAGTAAGTTACAAATTAATTATGACTCTATTAATGATTTAAATAGAATACTTGAGATTTTAAATATTAAAATAGACGAATAGGAGATTATATGGATAAGTCATATAAACTAGGTTCAATTGTAATAATGAAAAAAGGACATCCTTGTGGTGAAAACAAGTGGGAAGTAACTAGAACGGGTGTTGATGTTAAACTTATGTGTTTAAAATGTAAGAGAAATGTTATGCTTAGCAAAATAGACTTTGAAAAAAAGATTAAGAAGGTAGTTGAATAAGATGGAAAACGATGTAAAGGTTATAAAGAGAAGTTGGTTTAATAATACTATATTATTTTTAGGATCATTAATTGTATTTATATTTATATTAAGTGCAATTGGTTCTTTATTAAAGTGGGATGGAACATATTTAACTTTAAATTCTATAACAGGTAGTTTAGAAAGTAATTTAGTATCTGTTGAATCATTATTTTCGAGAGAAGGAATAAGGTTCATTATAGGTAATGCTGTATCTAACTTTATGAACTTCGCACCATTAATTATGTTCTTATTTACTATGATTGGGGTAGGTTTTGCTGAAAGAACGGGTTTGTTTAATTCTCTTTTTGCAATAACTGCTAAAAAAATATCTAGATTTTGGGTAACTTTTATTGTTGTATTTATATCTATGATATTTAATGTAATTGGTGATATTGGATTTGTTTTATTAATACCTTTAGCAGCAATAATATTTTTAATTAATGGTAGAAATCCTTTAATAGGAATAATATCTTCTTTTGTAGCTATGACAGCAGGATATGGTATAAATATCATAGCTACGCAAGTAGATTACTTATTAATAAAATCTACTACAATAGGTGCTAATGTAATAGATAAAACATATAATGCATCAATAAATGGTAATTTATTTTTTGGAATTGTATGTACGATTATATTGAGTTTTCTAATATCTTATATAACTGAAAAAGTAATTGTTAAAAGAGTTGGAAGATATAAAAAAGAAGAGATGTTAGAAGAATTAACTGTTGATAAGAAAGAGAAAAAAGGTTTATGGGCAGCTTTAATAGCATTTATTATATTTATTCTAATATTCATATATATGTTGTTACCATTAGGTACACCTTTATCTGGAATATTATTAGATTATGAATATACTGATTTCTATGCAAGAGTATTTAGTACCAATTCTTATGTTATACAAGGTTTATCTTTTATGGTATTTGCTGCTTTATTAGTTTGTGGATGGTTATATGGTATATTTGCAAGAACTATAAAGACAAAGAATCAATTTTCTAATTATTTATATGGTTCTTTAAATAATGTTGGTGGAGTATTAGTATTATTCTTTATAGTTTCACAATTACTAGCTTTACTTAGAAAGAGTAATTTAGGAACAGTATTTACATCTTGGATAGGAAATGCTCTTGTTGATTTAAATTTCTCAGCAGGGCCATTAATAATACTATTTTTTATACTAGTGGCATTAGTAAATATTTTACAAACAGGGACAGCTACAAAATGGGCGATTTTAGCTCCAGTAGTAGTACCATTATTTATGAAATCAAATATATCTCCAGAGTTTACTCAAGCTATATTTAGAGCTGGAGATTCAGTTACAAATGTAATTACACCATTCTTTCCATATTTTGTAGTATTTATAGGCATGATTCAACTTTATAATAAAAATGATGAGATTGTAGGAATAAAAGAAATATATAAATTATTATTGCCATATGTAATAATAATATTCTGTTTTTGGATAATATTATTCATTTCGTGGTATATTATTAACTTACCAATAGGTATTAATGCATTACCTATAATTTAAGGAGGACATAATGGGATTAAAAGCAGGAATAATTGGTTTACCTAATGTAGGTAAATCAACTTTATTTAACGCAATTACAAAAAAGAATATACTGGCTGCAAATTTCCCTTTTGCAACAATAGATCCAAATGTGGGAGTAGTAACAGTACCTGATAAGAGATTAGAAGTATTAGAAAAAATGTATGATCCTAGTAGAACTATACCAACTAGTTATGAGTTTATAGATATAGCAGGATTAATTAGAGGAGCTTCTAAGGGAGAAGGATTAGGAAATAAGTTTCTTTCTAATATAAGAGATGTAGATGCAATATGCGAAGTGGTTAGATGTTTTGATGATTCAAATATAATACATGTAGAGGGTTCTGTTGATCCAATAAGAGATATAGAAACTATTAATATTGAATTAATATTATCCGATATGGAAATAATTGACAATAGATTGTTAAAGATTGAGAAAAAAGCACAATCTACTAAGGAGAAAGAAGCTCTAGCAGAGTTAAGTGTTTTAAATAAAATAAAAGATAATTTAAATAAAAATATTTCAATCAGAGGAATTAGTTTAGATGATAATGAAAGAGATATTATTAAACCGTTTAATTTCTTAACTGCTAAACCCATTATATATTTAGCAAACATAAGAGAAGAAGATATTGGTAAAGAAAATATATATATTGAAAAAATTAAAAAATATTTAAATCCCGGAGAACAAATCGTTGAAATGTGTGCGAAAATAGAGAGTGAACTAAGTGAAATGAATGATGATGATAAAGAAATATTTCTTAAAGAAATTGGGATAAATGAAAGTGGATTAGATAAATTAATTAGATCAACATATAGTTTATTAGGATTATCAACTTTCTTTACTGTTGGTTCAGATGAATGTAGAGCTTGGACTTTTAAAAGAGGTATGAAAGCTCCTCAATGTGCAGGAATAATACATAGTGACTTTGAAAGAGGATTTATAAGAGCCGAAGTAATTGCTTATGAAGATTTAATACAATACGGTAGTGAATTAAAGACAAAGGAAGCTGGAAAAGTTAGACTTGAAGGTAAAGATTATGAGATGAAAGATGGAGATGTTTGCAATTTTAGATTTAATGTTTAAAAAAATCAATCTAAAGTAGAGAAACTCTACTTTTTTTAATACTTTAAAAATAAATATTATAATGTTATAATGGAACCATAATAGAGGTGAGTGTATGAAAAAGGGATTCACATTAATAGAATTGCTAGCAGTAATAGTAATATTAGCAGTAATATTAGTAATAGCAGTACCAAAGGTAGTAAATGTAATAAAAACAGTAAAACAAAGTACACTAGATTCAGATGCAGCATTAATATCAAAGAGTCTAGAATTA
>CAZPCX010000010.1:0-9015 GCA_964585265.1 uncultured Muribaculaceae bacterium
AACCTCTCGGTTCGGCTACGCATCGTCGCCTTGGTGAGCCATTACCTCACCAACTAGCTAATACGACGCAGGCTCATCTTTAAGCGATGCTTTAGAGGCATCTTTCAAAATAAAAAAATCATTTTCATTTCGTATTCGGTATTAGCACAAGTTTCCCTGTGTTATTCCAATCTTTAAGGTAGATTACCCATGTGTTACTCACCCGTCCGCCACTAAATAGAAATCCAAATCCATCTTCGTGCAAGCACTTAGACTTCAATGGGCTATTTCGTACGACTTGCATGTCTTAGGCATGCCGCCAGCGTTTATCCTGAGCCAGGATCAAACTCTCAAAAAAAATAAATTTACATTTATTTACTTATTGAAAAATTAAAAATCCTTAGCTTATACTCAAATATATTTGACGTTTCGCTCAGTTTTCAAAGATCATTTTGCTCTTCATTTTTTGAAGTGCATACCTAATATATCAAATATAATAAGGTGTGTCAACAACTTTCCATTTTTTTTTACATTTTTTGCAAACAATCGTAAAAAAATTAAAAAAACATTGACAAATAGTAAAAAAAACACTAAATGTGTTTTTTATTCTTATGTAATTCTAAATACTTTTGTAATGTATCTTTATAGAAAGGACCTTCTTTTTGTTTATACATATTAATTAGATTATTTAATTCATAATCAATAACCTTTTTTAAGTCTTCCGGATAATTCATAAGTTCCTTATGATATTCATATTCCGCTTCATCAAGAACTTTATATTTATCATCTGGAAATACTCTTAAATCTAGATCATAATCAATATACTTAATTGTATTCTCCTCTATTATATATGGAGTAGCTATATTACAATAATAGTATATTCCGTTTGTTTTAAACTGAGCAATTATATTAAACCAATTGTTTTTATAAAAAAATAATAATGCAGGTTCTTTAGTTTTCCAACTTCTGCCGTCAGATTCAGTAACCCTAACTCTATCATTGTAACAAACCATATAATCTTCTGATACTTCTAATACTTCTGACCTCTCCCAATCTCTGTGTATTTCTCCATTGTGTTTATAGCATTGTATTCTTACTTCATCTTTAGTTAATATATCTTGCATAATACACCTCAAGTTAATTATACATAATTATCAAATATAAACAAAATATTTAATAATTTAGTTTACAAAAAAAGAATGAATAATCATTCTATTTTTTCAGAAATAACTTCTATTGCTTTTTGTAATTGATTATCAGTTTCATCATAATAATTTCCAGTCATAATTTCTAAATAATCAACTTCTATTCCAACACCATTAATAGTATTTCCATTTGGAGTTAACCATTCTTTAGTTGTTATCTTAGCTATTGCACCATTAGATAGTGTTACAGTCTCTTGTACTGTTCCTTTACCATATGTAAGAGTTCCAACCGTAGATGCTCCATAACTCTCTCTTAGTGCTCCTGCAAGTATTTCAGAAGCAGATGCACTAACACCATTTGTAATTACCACTATCGGATAAGTTCTATGTTTATTAGTTTGATCTCTTGTAATTATAGTTTCATCTTTAGATTTTAATTGATACATTGCATCATCTTTCTCTAAAAATAATTCAAGTATATCAGTTACTGTATATAAATATCCTCCTGTATTATCTCTTACATCTATTATTAATGCATCTATTTCTTGTTGTTCTAGATGTTCAAGTGCTGCTTGAAATTGATCAAATGTATTAGCTGCAAATACAGATATACCTATATATCCAATATTCTTCTCTCCAGACATATAAAATTTAGTAGATACTGATTTAAGTTGTACTATTTTCTTTTCAATATTATAAGTGAATGTTTCTGTTCCTCTAAGTACTTCTAATTCTACAAAATCAGAATCTCCATACTTAATAATAATTGATACTTCTGTAGCGCTTAAATCTTCTATAGAGTTTCCATCAACAGATTTTATTACATCATCAACTTTTAATCCAAGTTCTTCTGCAGGTGTATTTGGAAATACAGTCAATACTGTAACTCCATTTTCACCATTAAATATCTCTAATCCTACTCCTTTATATTGTCCTTCCATTTTTTCATTGAAGTCTCTTCCTCTTTGTGAATCCATAAACATTGTGTTTGGATCTCCAAGAGAAGACAACATAGCATTTATTGCTATTTCTTTTAATGTCTCAGGATCAACATCACCATAGTATTTTTCAACTATCTCTTCGTATACTCTTAACATTTCATTAGAAGAATCTACTACATCACATGTATCACATTCTTCTTTATTATTATTAAACATTGTAAATATTGTTGCTCCTCCACTAAACATACCTAATGCAGTCGCAACCATTATTATAATTACTATTTCAATTAATCTTTGATATATATCTTTATATTTTCTCATACCATACGCCTCTCTAATATAAATATATCACATATTAATTTATAATCAAATGAATAGTAATAAAAAAAGACAAGTTTACTTATTTTAACTTATCTTTTAGTTCTTCATACTCACCTTCGAAATATAAAACATTCTTTCCTTTTTCTATTTTGATTAAAGTACAATCTTTAACTCTTAAGTCTTCTGCTTTATTAACTTTACTATTTGTATTCTCTGATACATAAGATTTATTAAAACCATTACCTAAATCAACAGCATATACTTTATAATCGCTTGTACTTATTAAAGAATCATAATATACAGTATAAGGTCCTTCAAAATCGTAGAACATAACATAATATTCTTCTTCTGCCATACTAAATGTTGAACCTGCTAATATTTCTCCATATTGAATATATACTTCTTCTTTAGAAGCAATATAGTTATACTTATCCATTTTATTAACAACAAGAGATGTTACAAAATAAAATAATAAAAATACTGCTGTAACAATAAAAGTAGTAATAACTATATTCTTAACAGGATTTTCATAATCTAATCCTTCTCTTAAAGCTTCTTTCTTTTCACGTTCTCTTTTAACCATTTCTTTTTTCTTTACCATATTAATCACCTCTAAAATTATAACATAAAGTTATTAATCAGACTATATATTTGTAAACACAAAGTATAATTAACATTAAATGAGAAGTTAAAATTAGATAATCTAATGATTTAATTTTTTCCTTTTTATATTTCTTTTTATCAAATTTATAACATCTTAGTTCCATTATGTCTGCTATTCTATCAGATCTTTGCATAGATAACATAAACATTGGAAATAGTATTGATTTTAAAGATAATACTTTATCTTTAATACTAAGGTTTTTAAAATTTAATCCTCTACTAGATTGAGACTTTAATACTTTTCTAGATTGATTTAATATTATTGGTATAAACCTTATTGCCATAGAAATAGTAAATGATATCTTTGATGTATTAACACCAAATATACTTAGTGGTTTAATAATCTTTTCTATACCCTTTGTCATTTCTTTTGGAGTTGTAGAGAATGATATCATTGATGCATATAAAACTATTAACAATACTTTAGTTATTGAAATTATTGTATCAATAACTGGTAATCCAAATAATATATTTATAATAAATATAAATAATATTAATGGTAGTATATTCTTTAAAATTACAAAATATAATTTTATTTCTACATTAGAAATATAAATCAATATTAATAATAAAGATGACATCATAGTAATTAAAATAATATCATTAATTAAAAATAATAGAATTGAGTATATTAATAAACATATTAATTTAAAGATAGAATTCATACTATGAATATCGGATTTAATATTATAATAATTTCCAAATTTAATATCAGACATTTCTATACACCGCCTTTATTAAATCTTTTATATCATCATAGCTTCCTAATTTAATGTTTTTTTCCTTTAAAACTAGGTTCTCAAATTCTACTATATTAGGAATATCTATATTGTTCTTATTTAAGAATTCAATATTACTAAATACATCTTCCTTTGGTCCTTGTTTTAATATTTTACCATCTTTAAATACTATAACATTATCCACTAAATTATATATCATATCTACATCGTGACTAATTATAATTATTTTCTTTCCATATCTAGTACATAATCTTCTCAATAGTCTCATTAACATTCTTTTATTGTTATTATCTAAACCAACAGTTGGTTCATCTAATATTAATACTTTTGGATTGTATACAAGTATAGATGCTATTGCTATCTTTCTTTTTTCACCATTACTAAGTTTAAATGGATTTATATTTAAATATGATTCATCCATTCCTAACATTGATAAAGCATCTAGCACTCTCTTTTTATTATCTTTCATATTAAAGTTTTTTAATGCGAAGGATATTTCTTTTTCTACAGTTGTTTCAAAAAACTGTTCTTCTGGGAATTGGAATACTAATCCAATGTTCTTTCTATACTCATTATTACTAATAATCTTACTGCCACTCTTTATAACATACTTACCTATATTTATGTAACCACTTGATGGTACTAATAAATTATCTAGTAATTCAACAAATGTAGTTTTACCACTCCCTGTGGATCCAATTACTCCATATATTTTATCTTCATTTAAATTAATACTTACATTATCTAAAGCTATTTTAGATGTCTTTAATCCTTTATTGTAAATGTATCCTAAATTAATTGTTTCTATTTCCATATGTCACTCACCATCTCTCTCATATCAAAATACATGTTGTCAATAAGTCCATATGAATTTAATTTGTTAGATAAATCTACTATAAATGGAAGATCTACACCAACTTTATATAAAATTTTATCGTATTTCATTACTTCTTTTGGTTTTCCATCTAACACAATAACTCCATCATCTATTATTATTAATCTTTCAGACAAGAATACCTCACTTAAATCATGAGTCATATTTATAATTGTAAGATTTCTAGATTTATTGTATTTATATAATATACACAATATCTCTTCTTTAGACTTCTTATCTAACATAGATAAAGCTTCATCTAATATAAGTATCTTAGGATTATGAATAAGAGCACAAGCTAGTAAGCACTTATTCATCTCTCCTCCACTTAATGTATGAGGATCTCTTTCTAATAAATGTTCAATATTAAATATATTGCATATCTCTTTTATTCTATCTTCAACATTATTTAAATTATGATTCTCAATTATACTTTCAAATTCTTCTTTTAAAGTATCACATATAAAACTATTTTCAGGGTTATCAAATACTACTCCGATAGATGTTCTTATGTTATTTATATTATCTTCATTGACAATTAATTCATTTATAGTTATTTCACTATTTGTTTTTATTAATCCACATAGAATATTTACTAATGTAGTCTTACCGCTTTTATTAGCACCAGATATTGTAACCCAACTACCTTTAGTTATAGATAAATCAAAATTATAAAAGATGAAATCTTCATTATACCTATATGTTAATTTGTTAATGTTGATAATATTCATAAAACCACCCCAAAAGATAATACCCTTTATTATACATCAAAAAAGATAAAAGTATAACTTTTATCTTAAAAAATCAATTATATTTTTATCTTTTTTTATCTTGTATTTTATATGCGAATTTTAAAGATAATTTTGTTGAAATAAATCTATTAATAAATATACCAAATTTAATATATAAAGATGGTACTATTACTAATTTATTCTTAAACATATTATCTATTGCATACTTAGCAACATATTTACTTGTAGTAGATTTAATATCAAACTTACAATTAGCAACTTTATTAAAATTAGTTTTAACTGGTCCAGGACAAAGAACGCTAACAGATACATTTGATTTCATAACCCTTAATTCTTCATATATAGCAGTTGTTAATCTCATTACATATGATTTTGTAGAATAATATGTAGCCATTAAAGGACCTGATAAAAATGCTGCTGATGAGGATACATTTAATAAATAACCTTTGTCTTTCTTAACAAAATCTTTTAAATATAACTTTGATAAAACATGAACACATTTAATATTTAAATCAATCATTTCTAATTCTCTATCCAAAGAAGTATTTATAAATTCTCCGTGTAATCCAAATCCAGCATTATTTACAAGAATATCAATATTATCTTTCTTAGTCATGTCGTATAATTTATAACAATTATCTACTACAGATAAATCCAAAGTAATAACTTTAGACTTAGTCTTGATTTCTTTTTTAACTTCTAATAATTTATCTTCATCTCTAGATACCAAAATAAGATCATATCCTAATTCACTAAGATATAAAGCAATATCTCTACCTATTCCAGAGGAAGCTCCAGTTACTAATGCTTTCATATAATCACCTACTTAAATTATATCATTTTTTTACTTTCATTTATATCTTGTATAGTTATCTTGCTATCATGAGGTATTGGTTTCCATGTTACATTTTTAAATACTGCTATATATATTGTATATCTACCAATGATATCAAATATTGGCCATGTAAAACAATATAATACTTTCTTCCAAAAAGATATTGGCACTATTCTCTTATGTTCAGTTATAAATACATATATTGCCATCCATATATTTTCAAAATATACAGCTATTCTATACATTATTCTCCAAGCAGCAGATAAAACCATTCCCATTAGCATTGCATTTATACCTGGTGATACAGTTATACTAACATTTGCAAATGATCCTATCCATTTTAATAAATATGCACTCTTTCCAACTAACATAGCTCCATTTATTCCGTTTGTATAACAATAACAAGAATATATAAAGAAAGATACTATTAACCATCTAATTAGATTTACCAGTACTATTGGAGTCAATTGTATTAATGTATCATAAGAAGCAATTCTATGTCTTATTGATTCTAATAACTTTAATATGAAAGATTTAAATGTTACTTTTTCTTTTTTCTTCTTATCTCCACTCCAATTTAATTTTACAAATAACTTACCAAAAAATATATTTAAAAACAATTTTGGTCCAGATTCAAGAAAAGCTAATAAATGCCCTCTTGACCAACGAAGTCTTTGTCTTAAAGCTATTTTTAAATTAGTTGGTTGTTCATCATAGAACATCGCTTCATTGTTAAATGATATTCTATATCCTTGGGCTACTGCATCAGCAGTTAATGCTCTATCTTCAGTAAGAGAAGTATATTTCCAACCATTTCTTACTATTTCACTATCAAATAAAAAACCCGTTCCTTGTATATTTGTTGCTAATCTAAAAACAGATCTAGGTCTATGATTAGTTCTTATCGATCTTAACCAATGAAGGGCATAAATAGACGCTATCCAATTCTCATCAAAATTCTTTGTATTTCTATAAGAAGTTATTATTTTTTCTCCTGAATCAAAAGCTTCATTCATTCTAGTTATGTAATCTTTTTGAAGCAAATTATCAGCATCAAACACAAAGAAACCTTCAAATGACTGTGTGCCATAATCTTTTTCTATGTTTTTAAATAGAAATTGAAGGGCAAATCCTTTTGTCTTATCTTTATCATTAAATCTCTCATAACATATAGCACCATGTTCTCTTGCTATTTCTGCTGTATTATCAGTACAATTATCCGCTACAACAAAAACAGTTATATATTCTTTCGGATAATCTTGTTTATTAATACTATCTAACAAATTACCTATAACATTCTTTTCATTGCGAGCCGCTATTACTATCCCATATTTATGCTTATTATTTGTTTTCTTAAATTTCCTTGTAAAAAAAAGACCTATTACTATATAAAAAGTTTTATAAGCCAACATTATTGCTAAAACACTTCCAAATACATTATATACTGATTTACTCTCAGAATATATTGAACCAATTGAAGTAATAATATTATTTAAAAAAATTGATATTTCATGCATAATTACTACTCCTCTAACAAAACTACACCAATTATAGCACTTAATAATTAAGGGCGCAATATTGATTACCCTATATTTGTTTACATCAAAAAAAACAAATGTTATAATCAACTGGTATGGTGATTTAAATGAAAAAAATATTAGTGAACACAAAACATTTTTTTATTAAGTATTACTATTTAATATTAATTTTATTGCCTTTTATAGCAATGGATTTAATTATTAAATTTTTAAGCGACAACATTAATTTCTATCCAACATTTGGATTAGTTCCAACATTGTTTTCAATCTGTTGGATTCTATTCTTTTTAACAATGGTAATATCTTTAAAAGATAAGATTGGAAAATTATTATACTTGTTTATAAATACATTGTATTTAATTTTATTTATTTCAAATATTATTTATTATTCAATGACATCGACTTTCTTTGATTTTAATCAAATACAATCATCAAAAGAAGCAAGTCCATATATAATAGATGCTATTAAAAATACAGGTATATGGGTTTACTTATATTTAGTATTAATTATATTCTTAATTGTAATTGGATATAAAAGTATACCAAAGAAAAAGAAAAGCAACTCAATATCAATATCACTTATATTTTTAATATTTGTATTAGTTCATAATTCAATACCATTATTATTAGGAAATGAAGATAAAGATTTAACTTGGAGTACATGGCGAAATCCAAGAAATATATATATATCATTTAACGATAATAATAAAAGTATGAAAATAAGTGGATTTTATGAATACTCATTTAGAAATTTCTTTATTACTTATGTTAAAACTGAGAACGAAATAACAGATGATGAAATAGAGTTTCTAGATAATGCTTTTATAGAAAAAGAAAATAAAAATAAATACACTGGTATTTATGAAGGTAAAAACTTAATATTATTACAATTAGAAGGAATAGATAATTGGTTGCTTACAAAAGAAGATACTCCTACACTATATAATATGAAAAACAACTCATTTAACTTTAATAATCATTATTCATTTTATAATGGTGGAGGATCAACATTTAATTCTGAATTTGCAACTAATACAGGTTTTATAACACCATTCTCTTATACTAAAAATGCTTATTCATTTAATAAGAATAGTTATCCATATTCATTAGCAAATATATTTAAGCCTTTGGATTATTCAGTTAATGCATTTCATATGAACTCTGGAGAATATTATTCTAGAACTGTTAATTATAAGAATTGGGGATATAATAATTACTATGGACTTA